>NZ_JAGYGD010000038.1:0-62404 GCF_019947275.1 Pseudomonas sp. GL-RE-29 | reverse complement strand
CCGTTATCGGCTGCGCGAAGCGAAACCGCCGCACCTGAAACATCCCCAATAACAACAACTCCCGTGGAGAAAAAAATGAATCGATCACTGCGCCGTTTCGCCCTCGCCGCCAGCTGCATGCTGTTTGCCGGCCAACTGATGGCCGAGCCTAAACGCCCGGAATGCATCGCACCGGCCTCCCCGGGTGGTGGTTTCGACCTGACCTGCAAGCTGGCGCAAAGCGCGCTGGTCAACGAAAAACTGCTGACCAAGCCGATGCGCGTGACCTATATGCCCGGCGGTGTTGGCGCCGTGGCCTACAACGCGGTGGTCGCCCAGCGTCCGGCCGATGCTGGCACGCTGGTGGCCTGGTCCAGCGGTTCGCTGTTGAACCTGGCCCAAGGCAAGTTCGGTCGTTTCGATGAAACCAACGTGCGCTGGCTCGCTGCCGTCGGGACCAGCTACGGCGCCATCGCAGTGAAAAGCGATTCGCCCTACAAGACCCTCGACGATCTGGTACAGGCGCTGAAGAAAGATCCGAGCAAAGTGGTGATCGGTTCCGGCGGCACCGTCGGCAGCCAGGACTGGATGCAAACCGCCCTGATCGCCAAGGCCGCCGGGATCAACCCGCGTGACCTGCGTTACGTCGCACTCGAAGGCGGCGGCGAAATCGCCACGGCCCTGCTCGGCGGCCACATTCAGGTTGGCAGCACCGACATTTCCGACTCCATGCCGCACATCCAGAGCGGCGACATGCGCCTGCTGGCGGTGTTCTCCGAGAAGCGTCTCGACGAGCCGGAAATGAAAGACATCCCGACCGCCAAAGAGCAAGGCTACGACATCGTCTGGCCGGTGGTTCGCGGTTTCTACCTCGGGCCGAAAGTCAGCGATGAAGACTACGCCTGGTGGAAAGACTCCTTCGACAAACTGCTGGCCTCGCCTGAGTTCGCCAAGCTGCGTGATCAGCGTGAGCTGTTCCCGTTCGCCATGACCGGCCCGGAACTGGACACCTACGTGAAGAAGCAGGTTGCGGACTACAAAGTGCTGGCCAAAGAGTTCGGCCTGATCCAGTGATCGCCTCTGTCTAGCGGCTGCGGCTCCGTTTGGCGGGGTCGCGGCACAGGAGTTCCTCATGCTCTTACAACGCATTTTTGCTTCGGTGCTGTTGCTGGCCTGCCTCAGCCTGGTGGCGATGGCCATACCTTACCAGGCGCCTTTTTCCTACGAACCTATCGGCCCGCGTGCCTTTCCCCTGTTGATGCTGGGGCTGATGGGCCTCGCGCTGGTGTACATGGTGTTTCGCCCTTCGCCGATCAAGCACACCGATGAAGATCCACCGATGGATCGTGAAACCCTGACCAAAATCGGTGTGTGCGTCCTGTTGTTGCTGGTTTTTGCCGGGCTGTTCGAACCGCTGGGCTTCATCCTCAGCAGCATGCTGGTTGGCATTCCGATGGCGCGCCTGTACGGCGGGCGCTGGTTGCCGGGCGTCGTGATCATCAGCCTGATGAGCGTCGGCCTGTACCTGCTGTTCGACAAAGTCATGGACGTGCCACTGCCTCTGGGCCTGCTCGACGTTCTGGAGAACTGATATGGATACCCTTGGTTATTTGAGTCACGGCTTCGGCGTCGCACTGACCCCTTACAACCTGGTGACCGCGCTCAGCGGCACATTGATCGGTACCGTCGTCGGCCTGCTGCCGGGGCTGGGGCCGATCAACGGCGTGGCGTTGCTGATCCCGATTGCCTTCGCACTGGGCCTGCCACCGGAGTCGGCGCTGATCCTGCTGGCGGCGGTGTACCTGGGTTGCGAATACGGCGGCCGCATCAGTTCGATCCTGCTGAACATTCCCGGCGAAGCCTCCACCGTGATGACGACGCTCGACGGCTACCCGATGGCCCGTCAAGGCCTGGCCGGTGTGGCGCTGTCGCTGTCGGCCTGGAGTTCGTTCATCGGCGCGTTCATCGCCACCTGCGGCATGGTAGTGTTCGCGCCGATACTGGCGAAATGGGCAATTGCCTTTGGCCCGGCGGAATACTTCGTGCTGATGGTGTTTGCGATTGTCTGTCTGGGCGGAATGGCCGGCGATCGTCCGCTCAAGACCTTTATCGCCGCACTGATCGGACTGTTCCTGTCGACGGTCGGCATTGATGCCAACAGCGGTGTGTACCGCTTCACCGGCGACAACATCCACCTCACCGACGGCATTCAATTCGTGGTGCTGGTGCTGGGCCTGTTTTCCATCAGCGAAATCCTTCTGCTGCTGGAAAAAACCCACCGTGGCCAGGAAGCCTTCCAGGCCACCGGGCGCATGCTGTTCAACTTCAAGGAAGCCGCTTCGGTGTTCTGGGTAAACATGCGTTGTGGTGTGCTCGGCTTCATCATGGGCGTACTGCCGGGAGCCGGTGCGACGCTGGCCAGTGCCGTGGCTTACATGACCGAGAAACGTATTGCCGGCCCAAGCGGTAAATTCGGCCAGGGCGACAAGCGCGGCCTCGCAGCCCCGGAAACCGCCATCGGTGCCGAAGCCTGCGGCGCGCTGGTGCCGATGCTGACCCTCGGCGTTCCAGGTTCTGGCACCACGGCGGTGATGATCGGCGCACTGTCGCTGTACAACATCACGCCAGGTCCGCTGCTGTTTCAACAGCAACCGGACATCGTCTGGGGCCTGATCGCGTCGTTATTCATCGCCAACATCATGCTGGTGATCCTCAATATCCCGATGATCCGCATCTTTACCAAAATCCTTGCCGTACCGAACTGGGCACTGGTGCCTATGATCGCGATCATCACTGCGATCGGCGTGTACGCGGTGCATGCCACCACGTTCGACCTGTTCCTGATGATCGGTATCGGCATCTTCGGCTACATCCTGCGCAAGCTGGACTTCCCGTTGTCGCCGGTGCTGCTGGGTTTCATCCTGGGCGGCTTGATGGAACAGAACCTGCGCCGGGCGCTGTCGATCTCCAACGGCTCGCTGGACATCCTCTGGTCCAGCGGGATCACCGTCGGTGTCTGGGCGTTGATCGTGGTCATGCTGCTGGTGCCGGTCGTGCGCATCTGGCGCAAACGCTCGGCCGCGCAACGCGCGATTGCCGATGTCTGATCGAACACCGTTCAAAGCCTGGTGGGGCACCCCGCTGGTCGGCCTGCTGGGCGGTTTCCTCGCCAGCCAGGTCGGCTGGCCTTTGCCGTGGATGGTCGGCTCGTTGTTGGCGATAATCCTCGTTCGCTGCCTGACACCCTGGCAACTGGCGGAAATCCCTGGCGGCCGCAAATGCGGCCAGTGGGTTGTCGGGATCGGCATCGGCCTGCACTTCACCCCGGTGGTGATGGAGCAGGTGCTGAGTCATTTCGGTTTGATTTTCTTTGGTGCGTTGGTCACCAGCCTGTCCGCTGTTGTCGGGGTCTGGTTGATGCGCCGCACCGGGGAGGATCGCGCCACCGCGTTTTTCTCCAGCATGCCCGGCGGCTCCGGAGAGATGGTCAACCTCGGTGCCCGCAATGGTGCGGTGCTCAGTCGCGTGGCGGCGGGGCAAAGTTTGCGGGTGTTGGTGGTGGTGCTCTGCGTGCCGGCGGCGTTCAAGTATTTATTGGGCGACGGTGCGCCGGTGCTGCATGCCACTGCTGTGGACTGGCGCTGGCTGGCTCTGCTGTTCCCCGCTGGCGCTTTGGCGGCGTGGATCTGGGAGCGATTGCGTCAGCCCAATCCTTGGCTGTTTGGACCATTGCTGCTCAGTGCAGCGGTGAGTATCGGTTGGGATCTGCATATCGGGTTGCCCAACGGAGGCAGCCAGATCGGCCAATGGCTGATCGGCAGCGGGTTGGGCTGTCACTTCAACCGGCAGTTTTTCCGGCGTGCGCCTTCGTTCATGGGGCGGACGTTGATCGGCACGGTGTTGACCATGCTGATCGCCTCGGCGGCGGCATTAGGGTTGAGTGCGTTAACCCATCTGGATCTGCGCTCGCTGACGCTGGGCATGATGCCCGGCGGGATTGCGGAGATGAGCCTGACGGCAGAGACCCTGCAATTGTCGGTGCCGTTGGTGACGGCGATGCAGGTGATGCGGCTGTTGTTTGTGTTGTTTCTGGCGGAGCCGTTGTTCAAGTATTGGAACCGAAATCCCGATTCAGACAGTTAGACCGGTGGCGAGGGAGCTTGCTCCCGCTCGACTGCGCAGCAGTCGTAAAACCTATGTGCGCGGTCTGTCAGAAGAAATCAGGTAACAGGATTTGGGGCTGCTTCGCAGCCCAGCGGGAGCAAGCTCCCTCGCCACAAAAGCCCCTATCCCCACCTTCAAACCGGCGGCAATCGCCACTCGATCGGCGTTTCGCCATTCTGTTCCAGAAACTTGTTGGTCCGGCTGAAGTGCCCGCAACCAAGGAAGCCGCGATAGGCCGACAGTGGCGACGGGTGTACCGAGGTCAGCACCAGATGCTTGGTCGCATCGATCAATTTCTGCTTGCTCTGGGCATGGGCGCCCCACAGCATGAACACCAGATGCGGCTGCTGCTGGCTGACCACTTCAATGATCCGATCGGTGAAAAACTGCCAGCCCTTGTCCTTGTGCGCGTTGGCATTGGCACGCTCGACCGTCATGGTGGTGTTAAGCATCAACACGCCCTGATCCGCCCAGCTCTGCAAATAACCATGATTGGGAATGTCGATGTTCAGGTCGCGCTTCAATTCTTTATAGATGTTCACCAACGACGGTGGTGCCGGCACGCCCGGTTGCACAGAGAAGCACAAGCCATGGGCCTGGCCCGGACCGTGATACGGGTCCTGACCGAGGATGACGACCTTGACCTTGTCCAGCGGCGTCGAGTTGAGTGCGTTGAAGATCATTGGGCCCGGTGGGTAGATCTCCTTGCCGGCCGCCCGCTCCTCTTGCAGGAAGTTTCGCAACTCTGCCATGTAGGGCTGGTCGAATTCGGCACGCAGTGCCTCCTTCCAGCTCGGTTCGAGTTTGATACGGTCGTCAGCAGTCATGGTCATACCCGGAAAAATCAATGGGGCGAACCCTAGGAAAGCCCACAACGCTTGTCAATTGATCTGACGCAGATCCGGCACTTTCCCACACAGCGATCATACTTAACCCTCAAATTCCCGATCGAGGTCACGATGAATCTGCACTTCGAAGAACTCACCGGCACCGACGGCGCCCGCATCGGCGTCGCCACGCTGGATGCCGAAAAGTCGCTGAATGCCCTGTCCCTACCGATGATTGGCGCCCTGCGCGATCAGTTGGACGCTTGGGCCAAGGAACCGCAAATCGTCTGCGTTTTGTTGCGTGGCAATGGCGCCAAGGCTTTCTGCGCCGGCGGTGAAGTACGCCGCCTGGTGGAGGCCTGCCGAGAGCATCCCGGCGAAGTGCCGCCGTTGGCCGCGCACTTCTTCGCTGCGGAATATCGCCTGGACTTCAGCCTGCACACCTACCCCAAACCGCTGATCTGCTGGGGCCATGGGTATGTGCTCGGCGGCGGCATGGGCCTGCTGCAGGGAGCGAGTATCCGGATTGTCACGCCGAGCAGTCGACTGGCGATGCCGGAAATCAGCATTGGGCTGTATCCGGACGTCGGCGCCAGTTGGTTTCTGTCGCGGCTGCCGGGCAAGCTCGGATTGTTTCTCGGCTTGACCGGCGCCCACATGAACGGTCGCGACGCGATTGATCTGGACCTGGCTGACCGTTTCCTGCTCGATGAACAGCAGGAAGATCTGATTGAAGGCCTGCTGCAATTGAACTGGCAGGAACAGACGCCGATGCAGCTCAACAGTCTGCTCAAGGCCTTGCAGCAGGAAGCGGTCGCGCAGATGCCGCCAGCCCAATGGCTGCCTCGGCGCCAGCAGATCGACGAATTGCTGGATGTCAGTGATGTGCGCTGCGCATGGAAGGCCATCAGCCAATTACGTGACAACACCGACATGCTGCTCAGCCGCGCGGCGAAGACCATGAGCGAAGGCTCGCCGCTGACCGCTCATCTGGTATGGGAACAGATCGTCCGCGCCCGACATATGTCACTGGCCCAGGTCTTTTTGATGGAATACACCCTGAGCCTCAACTGCTGTCGTCATCCGGAGTTCAGCGAAGGGGTGCGCGCACGGTTGATCGACAAGGACCAGAAACCCCGCTGGCACTGGCCGGACATTAATAATGTGCCGGATGCCGTGGTGGAGGCGCATTTCCACAAGGCTTGGGAAGGTCGCCATCCTCTGGCGGATCTTTCGGATTACTGAAATCCGGGCACAAAAAAGCGGCGCTTGATGCGCCGCTTTTTTTGTTTGCGTGATTAACGGTAGTTGCCCCGGCCGTTGTGATCGCCACGTCCGTCGTGGTTACTTCGGTTGTTGTTGTCACCGCGTCCGCTGTGATTGTTGTTGCGTCCGCCACGGTAATCATTGTTCCAGCCGCCACGGTTACGGCCGTCCCAACCTTGATTTTGATGTGCCCGGTAATCGGGTCGGGCCTGATGATAACGAGGTGCCGGTTGGTAATAGCGCGGTGCCGGTTGATAGACCCGCGGCTGGTGGTAATAGCGCGGGGTTGGCTGGTAATAGCGCGCTGGCGGCGCGTAATACCGGCGCGGTGGCGTGTAGTAACCGCCGCCGTTGGAATAGTAAGAGTTGCCGCCCGCGTAATAAGGCGCTGGCGAGGTGTAAACCTCTGAACTGTAGTAACTGGCTCCTCCATCGGAATACGGTACGCACCCACCCAGGGACAATCCCAATACAGCAATCAGTAGAATTCGGCGCAGCGTTTTTTGGTCGAGCATGGCGGCCTCCTGGACCGCGAGTGAGCCATACCAGCGACGCTGGCAGGCGACAGTCAATTATTCGGTGACTGTCGATAGATCAGACATCAATTTCAATTTCTGGTGCGCTACCGCAACAAGTTGAAACATCTCACCGATGAAAGGTTTTTCATCTTCCCAGTCGCAGTAACGATCCATTGCGGTGCATCGACGCACCATCAGAATGCGGCCCAACCTTCCCGTCGCCACATACCAAACGCACGATGCCCGTGCCAGAGCGTCTGAGCCGACTTGGCACGGCTCTCGCTTTACCAAATGTGTGCAGGAGTCATCACCAGGTTCGCGGCACCACAATTTGCAATGGCTGACTAGGGTTCCGGCTCGCTTCGCGAGTGACTGGTCCGAGAGTTGGCGACCTCCAGTTGAGGTTACACGGCGGGACAAAAGCCCGGGAGACAAGCCACCGTTCGCGGTGCCGCGTTGCCTTCTGCCCGCCCTTGATCAACTGGAGAACCACCATGTCCCAGATTCGTTTATCCGCCCTGCTCGCCGCTGCGTTCGCAGCCCTCGTGAGCTTCTCATCCCAAGCCGCGCAAAAAGACCACTTCAGCGTCTGCTGGACGATCTATGCCGGCTGGATGCCCTGGGAATACGCCGGCAGCCAAGGCATCGTCGACAAATGGGCGAAGAAGTACGGCATCAAGATTGATGTGGTGCAGCTCAACGACTACGTGGAGTCGATCAACCAGTACACCGCCGGTCAGTTCGACGGCTGCACCATGACCAACATGGATGCGCTGACCATTCCGGCCGCCGGTGGCGTCGACAGCACCGCGCTGATCGTCAGCGACTTCTCCAACGGCAATGACGGCATCGTCCTCAAGGGCGAAGGCAAGAAAATCACCGACCTCAAGGGCATGGACGTCAACCTGGTGGAGCTGTCAGTTTCCCACTACCTGCTGGCCCGAGCCCTGGATTCGGTGGACCTCACCGAGAAAGACCTGAAAGTGGTCAACACCTCCGACGCCGATATCTCGGCGGCCTTCAATACCGATCAGGTCAACGCCGTCACCACCTGGAACCCGATGCTCTCGGACATCAAGGCCAAGCCTGCGGTGACCGAAGTGTTCAACTCCAGCCAGATCCCCGGCGAAATCATGGACATGATGGTGGTCAACAGCGCCACCCTTAAAGACAACCCGGCCCTCGGTAAAGCGCTGACCGGCGCCTGGTTTGAAGTGGTCGAGTTGATGAACGCGAAAAATGCCGCGAGCAAAGCCGCCCTCGAACACATGGCCAAAGCCTCGGGCACCGACCTGGCCGGATTCCAGGCGCAGCTGGACACCACCAAGCTGTTCGCCACGCCGCAAGAAGCCCTGGCCTTCAGCACCAGCAAGCAACTGCCGGAAACCATGCGCAAGGTCGCCGAGTTCTCCTTCCAGCACGGCTTGCTGGGTGAAGGCGCCAAGGACACCAGCGCGGTCGGCATGGCCTTCGCCAACGGCGTGACCAGCGGCGACAAGGGCAACCTCAAGCTGCGCTTCGATCCGAGTTACGTGCAGATGGCCGCTGACGCCAAGTTGTAAGAAGAGGACTTGGCCATGCGCCTGATCAATCGCCACCCGGATCGCCCAAGTCGCCTGTTGTTGGTGATCCTGCCGTTCGCCCTGGTGCTGTTCGCTTATTTCATGGGCTCGGCCGAACGGCTGACGGACAACCCCAACGACAAACTGCTACCGAGCGCCGTGCAAATGACCGACGCCGTGAAGCGCCTGGCTTTCGTCGCCGACAGTCGCACCGGTGAATACCTGCTCTGGCAAGACACCGCATCGAGCCTGCGGCGCCTGGCCATCGGCCTTGGCATCAGCGCTCTGGCCGGACTGTGCCTGGGCATGGCCGCAGGCACCCTGCCGCTGTTCGGCGCGCCGTTGTCGCCATTGCTGACGGTGCTGTCGATGGTGCCGCCGCTGGCGATCCTGCCGATCCTGTTCATCGTTTTCGGGTTGGGCGAGTTGTCGAAAGTGATGCTGATCGTCATCGGCATCACCCCGGCGCTGGCCCGGGATCTGGAACAGCGCGCCCGGGAAATCCCTGTGGAGTTGCTGATCAAGGCCCAGACCCTCGGCGCTTCGACCTGGACCCTGATGCTGCGCGTGGTGCTGCCGCAATTACTGCCACGATTGTTGATCTCGCTGCGACTGATGCTCGGTTCGGCGTGGCTGTTCCTGATTGCCGCCGAAGCCATTGCCTCCACCGACGGGCTCGGTTACCGGATCTTCCTCGTGCGCCGCTACCTGGCGATGGACGTAATCCTGCCCTACGTGGTGTGGATCACCCTGCTCGCCTGGCTGATGGATTGGGGCCTCAAGCGCCTGACCCAACGTGCGTTCCCTTGGTACGAAGGAGCGCGGGCATGAGCTTTATCACGGTGAAAAACGTCTGGCAGCAATACGCCGATCAGGTGGTGCTCGAAGGGCTGAACCTGAACATCAACGAGGGTGAGTTCTGCACGTTGGTCGGCGCCTCCGGTTGCGGCAAATCGACCTTCCTGCGTTTGCTGCTGGGTCAGGAACGCGCCAGTCGCGGCGAGATCCTGCTCGACGGCCAACCCTTGGCCGGGGAGCCGGACTCCAGTCGTGGCGTGGTGTTCCAGCGCTACTCGGTGTTCCCGCACCTGAGCGTGCTGGACAACGTTGCCCTGGGCCTTGAATTGCCACGCTCGCCGCTGCTGGGTCGGTTGTTCGGCAGCGCCAAACGCGAGGCTCGCGAGCAGGCGTCGGTGCTGCTGCACAAAGTCGGCCTCGGGCACTCGCTGGACAAGTACCCGGCGCAGCTCTCCGGCGGCATGCAGCAACGGCTGGCCATCGCCCAGGCGCTGATCATGAAGCCGCGGGTGTTGCTGCTCGACGAACCGTTCGGCGCCCTCGATCCGGGCATCCGCAAAGACATGCACGCCTTGCTGCTGGAGCTGTGGCGCGAGACGCAACTGACGGTGTTCATGGTCACCCATGACCTGTCCGAAGGTTTCAGCCTCGGCACCCGTTTGCTGGTGTTCGACAAGGTCCGCGTCGACCCGCATGCCCCGGGTGCCTATGGCGCCCGCATCACTTACGACATCCCTTTGAACAGCGACCGCCGCGCCACCCGTGCCGCCGTCGACGCCTTGCCGGTGCCACTGGCGGGCACGCTTCGTATCGCTTAGAGGAATTTTGAAAATGACTGATTCGACTCAACTGTTCCCGCCCTTCGCCGAAGAAATGCTTCCCGGCGGTGGCCATCGTTCCTTCGTGCTGAAACGCGGCCAATTGCTGCGCCTGACGGATATCCGTGGCGGCGCCAACGTCAGCCTGACGCTGCTCAACGCCAACGAAAAAACCGAACGCCTGAACCTGCCTGACAGCCTCAAATGCCAACACACGGCCAAGCTCACCACCGGCCATTGCCTGTACTCGGACATGGGTCGCGTTTTGGCCGCGATCACCGCGGACACCTGCGGCTGGAGCGACAGCCTCGGCGGCGTGCTTTGCGCTGAAGAAGTCACCGAAAAATACGGCGCCGGGCGCTACCAGGAACTGCGCAACGGCTTCTTCCGCAACGGCACTGACAACCTGTTGGTGGAACTGGGCAAGTGGGGTCTGGGCCTGTCGGATCTGCTGATGACCCTCAACCTGTTCAGCCGCGTCAACGTCGATGACGCCGGGCGCTTCCACTTTGTCGAGGGCAACTCCAAGGCCGGTGATTACATCGAATTGTACGCACCAATGGACACCCTGGTGGTGCTCACCGCCCTGCAACACCCGATGGACCCGTCGCCGCAATACGCACCGAAACCATTGAAGTTGAGCTGGATGAACGCCGACGCCAGCGTCGCCGAACACTGCCGCACCTCGCGCCCGGAAAACGAGCGCGGCTTCATCAACACCGACCGTCTGTTCGCTTGAGGATCGCTGCCATGTCACTCGCTATCGTCACTGCTGAGAAGCTGCCAGAAACCGCGATCTACCGCGCCACCATCCCCGCCGGCGAACCCTGGCTGATGGAGGTCAAGGCCGGCCAGACCTTGCGCATTCTCGATCTGGAAGGCAATCAAGCCGTCGACACGCTGTTTTACAGCGTGGCCAATCCCAAGGAACGCTACGACGTGCAACGCACTTTGCGTCGGCAGAACAGCGTCTACCTGAGCACCGGCAGCGTGCTCTACTCCAACCTCGGCAAACCGATGCTGACCATCGTCGCCGACACCTGCGGCCGCCACGACACCCTCGGCGGCGCCTGCGCGCAGGAGAGCAACACCGTGCGCTACGCCCTGGAAAAACGCTACATGCACAGTTGCCGCGACAACTACCTGCGCGCCTGCGTCCACGACGGGCGCCTGGGCAAGGGCGACATCGGGCCGAACATCAATTTCTTCATGAACGTACCGGTCACCGCTGACGGCGGCCTGACGTTCGAAGACGGGATTTCCGCACCGGGCAAATACGTCGACCTGCGCGCCGAAATGGACGTGATCGTGCTGATCTCCAACTGCCCGCAACTGAACAACCCGTGCAACGCCTACAACCCGACACCTGCGGAGCTGCTGGTATGGAACTGAAACTCAGCCGTTTACGGAAATGGTTGTTCGCCCTGTGCCAGGCCCGCTCAGGCCAGTGCCTCAAATCTCCAGAACACCATTAACCCTGTAGGAGCTGGCTTGCCAGCGATTGGGCCAGTGCATTCAACAATGATGTCGACTGACACCCCCCTATCGCTGGCAAGCCAGCTCCCACAGTTGATGTGAATTTTTTCATCCGGGACGGCCCGGATGCATCAAGAAAAACTGCGGGACGGCCCGCATCCCCTTCAGGGGTTATGCCATGTTCGAAAAAGTCCTGATTGCCAACCGTGGCGCGATTGCCTGCCGCATCCTGCGCACCTTGCGTGAACTGCACGTCGCCGGTGTCGCGGTTTACTCCGAAGCCGATGCCGCCAGCCTGCACATCTTGCAGGCCGATGAAGCCCACAGCCTCGGCGAAGGCGCGGCGGCCGGAACTTATCTGGCGGTGGAAAAAATCCTCGCTGTCGCCAAAGCCACAGGCGCCACGGCGATCCATCCCGGCTACGGTTTCCTGTCGGAAAACGCCGCGTTCGCTGAAGCCTGCGAAGCCGCCGACATCGCTTTCATCGGCCCAACCCCAGGACAACTGCGGGTGTTCGGCCTCAAGCACACCGCCCGCGCGCTGGCCAAGCAACACGGCGTGCCGATGCTCGAGGGCACCGAGTTGCTCGACAGCCTCGACGCTGCGCTGATTGCCGGCGAGCAAGTCGGCTACCCGGTGATGCTCAAGAGCACCGCTGGCGGTGGCGGCATCGGCATGCGCGTGTGCCGCAGCGCTGCCGAACTGAGCGAGTCCTTCGAGGCGGTGAAGCGCCTCGGCCAGAACAACTTCAGCGATGCCGGCGTGTTTATCGAGAAGTACATCCAGCGCGCCAGGCATCTGGAAGTGCAGGTGTTTGGCGACGGCCGTGGCGAAGTGATTGCCCTCGGCGTCCGTGATTGTTCGGTACAGCGGCGCAACCAGAAAGTCCTCGAAGAAACCCCAGCGCCGAACCTGCCCGAAGGCATGGCCGATGAGCTGTGCGCGGCGGCGATCAAACTGGCCAAAGCCGTGAATTACCGCAGCGCCGGCACCGTCGAATTCGTCTTCGACAGCGACGCCCAGCGCTTCTATTTCCTCGAAGTGAACACGCGTTTGCAGGTGGAACACGGCGTCACTGAACAGGTGTGGGGCGTCGATCTGGTGCGCTGGATGGTGCAATTGGCCGCCGGTGATCTGCCGCCGCTAAGCGAATTGAGCCAAGGTCTCAAACCCGAGGGCCACGCGATTCAGGCGCGGTTGTATGCGGAAGATCCGGGTCGGGATTTCCAGCCAAGTCCGGGGTTGTTGACCGCGGTGAATTTCCCACCCGCCAACGGCAAACAACTGCGCATCGACACCTGGGTCGAGGCTGGTTGCGAGATTCCGCCCTACTTCGATCCGATGATCGCCAAGGTCATCAGTTGGGCATCGACCCGCGAGCAAGCAGCTGCCGATCTGCATCAAGCACTGGGCGACAGCCAGCTCTACGGAGTAGAAACCAACCGCGATTACCTGCGGCAGATTCTCCTCGATGCGCCTTTCGCCAGCGGCCAACCGTGGACCCGTTGCCTGGAAGGTCTGGTGTATCAGGCCAACACCTTCGAAGTGCTCAGCGCCGGCACGCAGACCAGCGTTCAGGACTATCCCGGTCGTCTCGGCTATTGGGCCGTAGGCGTGCCGCCGTCGGGACCAATGGACAGTCGCGCGTTGCGTTTGGGCAACCTGTTGCTGGGTAACGAGGAAGGCGCCGCCGCACTGGAAATCACCATGAGCGGGCCATTGCTGCGCTTCAATTGTGACGCCGTGGTTGCGGTCACAGGTGCGGTAATTCCGCTGTCACTGAACGGCGAAAGCGTGCCGATGAACAGCGCAGTGCTGGTTCCGGCCGGCGCGACACTGAGCCTCGGCACGATTGCCGGGGCCGGCGCTCGCAGCTACCTGAGCCTGCGCGGTGGCCTGCAGGTGCCGGATTATCTGGGCAGCAAAAGCACCTTCACCCTCGGCCAGTTTGGCGGGCATGGTGGTCGTGCCTTGCGGGCCGGGGACGTGCTGCATGTGCCGGCCTTGAGTGACCGCAACGTCGGTGCGCAATTGCCTGAAACTCAGGTCAGCGAGCTGCCAACCGTGCGGCAGATTCGGGTGATTTACGGCCCACACGGCGCACCGGAATACTTCACCGAAAATTACATCGGAACCTTCTTCGCGACGCAGTGGGAAGTGCATTTCAACTCCAGTCGCACCGGCGTGCGCCTGATCGGGCCGAAGCCGGAATGGGTGCGTGCCGACGGGGGCGAGGCCGGGCTGCATCCGTCGAACATTCATGACAATCCGTACGCGATTGGCGCAGTGGATTTCACCGGTGACATGCCGGTGATCCTCGGCCCGGACGGCCCAAGCCTGGGTGGTTTTGTGTGCCCGGTGACGGTGATCGAGGCGGATCTTTGGCAGTTGGGGCAGTTGAAGGCTGGGGACAAGGTGCAGTTCTCACCTGTCGACATCAAGACCGCTCGTAAGCTGGCAACACAGAGCCTGCGTGGCGAGGGAGCTTGCTCCCGCTCGAGTGCGCAGCACTCGCAATCAGGCACCTATGGTGTGGCTGAAGTAACCGAATCCTTGGGATTGGGGCCGCTGCGCGACCCAGCGCGAGCAAGCTCGCTCGCCACAGGGGATGTGTTCCCACAGGGGATTGTGTCGCCTGTTGTTTTGGAGTTGGGCCAGGGGGATACGCGGCTGGTTGCACGACTTTCGGGCGATACGAATTTGCTCCTGGAAATCGGCGCACCGGAACTCGACCTCGTCCTGCGCTTCCGCGCCCACGCCCTGATGCAAGCGCTGGAAAGCAAAACCCTGCACGGCGTGATCGACCTGACGCCGGGCATCCGTTCACTGCAAGTGCACTACCAACCCGAGCAACTGCCGCTGGCCGATCTGCTCGGCATCGTCGCTGGCGAATGGGACGCCGTGTGCGCCGCCAAGGACCTGCAAGTCCCATCGCGTATCGTTCATTTGCCGCTGTCCTGGGACGACCCGGCCTGTCAGCTCGCCATCGAGAAATACATGACCACCGTGCGCAAGGACGCGCCGTGGTGCCCGAGCAATCTGGAGTTCATCCGTCGCATCAACGACCTGCCGAATCTCGACGAAGTGCAGCGTACGGTGTTCGACGCCAGCTACCTGGTGATGGGCCTGGGCGACGTTTACCTCGGCGCGCCGGTCGCCACCCCGCTCGATCCGCGCCATCGCCTGGTGACCACCAAATACAACCCGGCCCGCACCTGGACCGCGGAAAACTCGGTGGGCATCGGTGGCGCCTACATGTGCGTGTACGGCATGGAAGGCCCGGGCGGTTATCAGTTCGTGGGGCGGACCTTGCAGATGTGGAACCGCTACCGCGAAGTCGCTGCGTTCGATGGCAAGCCATGGCTGTTGCGCTTCTTCGATCAGATCCGCTTCTACCCGGTCAGCGCCGATGAACTGCTGCGCATACGCCGGGATTTCCCCCTCGGGCGCTTCGACCTGAACATCGAACACAGTCAGTTGAACCTGGCGGATTACCAGGCGTTTCTGGCGAAAGAAGCCGAAACCATCGCCGCGTTTCGCGAGCAGCAACAAGGCGCGTTCAACGCCGAACGTGAGCGCTGGATCGCCAGCGGCCAGGCGCATTTCGACAGCGAAGAACTGGTTCCCGAAGCGAGTGAGGACGCACCGTTGGCCAACGGTCAACAGAGCGTCGACAGCCACATCGCCGGCAACCTTTGGCAGGTGCAGGTCGAGGCTGGCAGCCGGGTCGAGGCCGGTGATGTGCTGGTGATTCTGGAGTCGATGAAGATGGAAATCCCGCTGCTCGCGCCGATGGCCGGCGTGGTCCGGGAGATCCGCGTGCAACCGGGTTCGGCGGTGCGTGCCGGACAGCGCGTCGTGGTGCTGGAACTCGACTGAACCCATTTCAAAAGGACGAATACCATGAACACCAATCTGCAACTCGACGCCCTGCGCAGCGCCTACCGCGACGGCAGCCTCACGCCTCGGCAACTGATTTTGAGCCTGCGCGATAAAGCCGCAGCGCTGAACCCGGACTATCACCTGTTCATCCATTTGCTCAGCGGCGAGGAACTGGAACCGTACCTCGCCGCCCTCGACAGTCGCGACCTCGACAGCCTGCCGCTGTACGGTGTGCCGTTCGCGATCAAGGACAACATCGACCTGGCGGGCATACCAACCACGGCGGCGTGTCCGGCGTTTGCCTACGTGCCGGAGCGTTCGGCGACCATCGTCGAGCAGTTGCTGGCACTCGGCGCAATTCCGTTGGGCAAGACCAACCTCGACCAATTCGCTACTGGCCTCAACGGCAGTCGCTCGCCTTATGGCGCTTGCCCGAACAGCGTACTGCCGGAGTATCCGTCGGGCGGTTCCAGCGCCGGCTCGTCGCTGGCAGTGGCGCTCGGCGTGGCGAGTTTTTCGCTGGGCACCGACACCGCCGGCTCCGGCCGTGTACCGGCGGCGCTGAACAACCTGGTGGGGATGAAAGCCACAAAAGGGTTGATCTCCACGGCGGGCGTGGTGCCGGCCTGTCGCACGCTGGATTGCGTGACCACGTTTACCGCAACCGCTCGGGAGGCCAGTCAATTGCTGGCGCTCACCGCGCACCTCGACCCACGGGATGAGTACAGCCGCAGCAACCCGATGTGGAATGACGGCTCGGCGTTCGGTGTGCCGCGTCCGTTCCGTTTTGGTGTGCCCCGTGCGCAAGACCTGGAGTTTTTCGGCTGCGCTGAAGGCCCACTGTTGTTCACTGATGCCATCGACCAACTCAAGGCCTTGGGTGGCGAAGCGGTGGAACTGGATCTGTCACCGTTCCTCGAAGCGGCGCGTCTGCTGTACGAAGGCCCGTGGGTCGCCGAGCGCTACAGCGTGGCCGGTGAGTTGATGGAACAGAATCCCGAGGCCGTGCTGCCAGTGATCCGTGCCGTGCTGGCCAAAGCCCCGGCCGTCAATGGCGTGCAAACCTTCCGCGCGCAATATCGGCTGCAAGCGCTGAAAGCCCTGTGCGACAAGGCACTGGAAGGTCTTGATTGCGTGGTCACGCCCACCATCGGCCGCCCGGTCACCCTGGCGGAGCTTGAAGCCGAACCGGTGCTGCGCAATTCCGAACTGGGTTACTACACCAACTTCATGAATCTGCTCGACTACACCGCCATCGCCGTGCCCAGCGGCTTCATGGGCAATGGCCTGCCGTGGGGCGTGACGCTGTTTGGCCGGGCGTTTACCGATCAGTATCTGTTGAGCGTGGCGGATGGTTTTCAGCGCCAGCAAGGTTCGACCGTCCCGGCACCGACGACGGCGGCACGCAATGATCGTGCGCGCCTGGTGGTGTGCGGTGCGCATCTGGATGGCCTGGCATTGAACTGGCAACTGAAGCGACGCGGCGCACGGCTGGTCGAAACCACCCAGAGTTCGCCTGACTATCAATTGTATGCATTGGCCGGCGGCCCGCCGTTTCGCCCGGGCATGGTGCGGGTCAAGGAAGGTGGTGTGGCGATTGCGGTGGAAGTATGGGAATTGCCGAGCAGCGAACTGGGTTCGTTCCTGACCGGTATTCCGGCGCCGCTGGGGCTGGGCAAAGTGCAACTGGCGGATGGTCGCTGGGAAAGCGGCTTTATCTGTGAGGCTTATGGCTTGGAGGGGGCCGTGAATATCAGTCATCTTGGCGGCTGGCGCGCCTATCTGAAAACCCTCGGCTGAGCAGCCGTTCCCACGTTCGCGTGGGAACGACTTTCAATCATCGCGCGGCAGGTTCAATGACCGAACACATCCACCTTCTTGGCCTTCTTGTCCGCGCGTTTTTCAATGGCGGTTTTCGCCGGTTTTTTCTTCGCTGCTTTCTTTGAATCCATACCTTTGGACATGATCTGTACTCCACACTTACGGGATGTGAGATCAGGTATACACCTATCCTTGAGCGCGCGTTCTTTTATAATCGCCCGCCTTGCACTCCGACAGTCCAGCCCCATGCCCAGCACCCAATACACCCGGCTCGATGAGCCGTTATGGCCGTTGATGAACAAGTTTTATCGCGCCCACCAATCGTCGATGAAAGCGGTTCGCGAAGCACAATTGTGGGTGGCCAGGCGTGACGAAATCGTCGCTGCGCTGTGTCTGCGGCCAGTGGCCGGCGGGCATTGGTTGACGGGATTGTTCGTCGATCCGGCCTGTCGTGAACAGGGGGTGGCCGCCGCGTTGATTGCCGAAGCAGTGAAAGACCTCGAACTGCCGGTCTGGCTGTTCTGCCATCCCGATTTGCGTGGTTTTTATGAACGTCGCGGCTTTGCCTTCGATCCGCAAATGCCCTACGCCATGATTGAGCGACTGAGCCGTTATGCGCGCAGCAAACCGATGATCGCCATGGGCTTAGAACCGTTGGTTAGGTCCACCGTCGATAATGTGTGATCGACCCAAGAAAGCCGCGTGCTAGCCTCGCAGTCAACTTCGACTCCGCTCAGGACGCCCCATGAAACCCGCTCTTCTGGCTTTGACGCTGACCGCCCTGCTCGCCCCGATCCTCAGCCACGCCGCCACGCCGACGGTGTCCGCCGAACAATACGCCAAGGTGCTCGCTGGCGATTGGCGCGCACCGGAGAACGTCGCGCGCGATGGCTACCGTCATCCGCAACAGAGTTTGCAGTTTTTTGGCTTGGGCCCGAATCAGACCGTGATTGAAATCACCCCGGGCAATGGCTGGTACAGCGAGTTGCTGGCGCCGCTGCTCAAGGATAACGGGCATTACATTGCGGCGGTTCAGGCGCCGACGGTCAGTGACTATGCGCGCAAGAATGAAGAGAAGCTGAAGAACAAATTCGCCGACGCGCCTGCGCAATACGCCAAGGCCCAGGTGCTGGAGTTCGATCCAAAAGCCCCGGCATTCGGCCAGCCCGGCTCGGCGGACCGGGTTCTGACCTTCCGTAACGTGCACAACTGGGTGCTGGCGGACACGGCGCCGCAGATGTTCGAAGCGTTTTTCAAGGTGCTCAAACCCGGCGGTGTGCTCGGCGTGGTGGATCACCGGGCCAAGGACGGCGCGTCCCTGGAAGACATCAAGCACAGCGGTTATTTGACCACCGCGTTCGTGGTCAAACTGGCCACCGATGCGGGGTTCAAGCTAGAGGAACAGAGCGAAATCAATGCCAATCCGAAGGACACCAAGGACTACCCGGAAGGCGTGTGGACACTGCCACCGGCGTTGACGCTGGGGGATAAGGATCGGGCGAAGTACGTGGCGATCGGGGAGTCGGACCGGATGACGTTGCGGTTTGTTAAACCCGCGAAGTAACACCGACCTGTAGGAGCCGGCTTGCTGGCGATAGCGACCGAGAGATCACCGCAGGCCTCAGGCCCTATCGCCAGCAAGCCGGCTCCTACAGGTTTTTATATCAATCATCCGCATTCGGATCGAGATCCGGAAACATCACTTCGGTAAAGCCGAACTTGCTGAAATCGCTGATGCGCGACGGGTATAGCCGCCCGATCAGGTGATCGCATTCATGCTGCACCACCCGCGCATGGAACCCCGAGGCGATGCGCACGATCGGTTCGCCCTTGGGATCGAAGCCCTCATAGCGGATGTGCTGATAGCGCTCCACCGCGCCGCGCAAACCGGGCACCGACAGGCAACCTTCGAAACCCTCTTCCAGCGTTGGGCTCAGTGGCGTGATCAGCGGATTGATCAAAATCGTCTGCGGCACCGCTTCCGCATCCGGATAACGCTCGCTGTGCTCGAAACCAAAAATCACCAGTTGCAGATCAACGCCGATCTGCGGTGCGGCCAGGCCGACGCCACCGACGCTTTCCATGGTCTGGAACATGTCGTCGATCAGTTGCCACAACTCGGGGCTGTCGAACATCTCGGCGGGTACGGGCGGGGCAATGCGCAGCAAGCGCTCATCACCCATTTTGAGAATTTCACGGATCATTTGATGACTTCGTCAGTGGTCGGTTTGATCGAGTGGTCTCGGCCCAGGCCCGATACGTGTTGTTTTGGCTCAACGACCGGGCCGTTCTCGCCGGGGACTTTTTCGCCTGGGTCCTTGCCTTCCCTGGACATGTGCTCGATCACCGCATTCATTTCCGCGCCGAGCAACAGCACCGCGGCGGAAATATAGAAGTACAGCAACAACACGATGATCGCGCCGATACTGCCATACATGGCGTTGTAGTTGGCGAACTCCTTGACGTACAAACCGAAGCCCAGCGAGGCGATGATCCATACCACTACCGCCAGCACTGAACCGGGCGTGATGAAGCGAAACTCTTGTTTGACGTCGGGCATGACGTAATAGATCAGCGCCACGGCGATCATCAGCAGAATCACGATCACCGGCCAGCGCGCGATGGTCCAGAGCGTGACGATGAAGTATTCGAGGCCTACCTGCGCAGCGATCCAACTCATGACTTGTGGCCCGAGCACCATCAGCGCGGCGGCGATCAACAACATGCCGGCGATACCGACGGTGTAGATGATCGACAGCGGAAAACGCTTCCAGGCCGGGCGGCCTTCGACCACATCGTAGGCGGCGTTCATCGCGCTCATCATCAGTCGCACACCGGCAGAGGCGGTCCACAGGGCGATCACGATACCCACCGACAGCAGGCCACCCTTGGACTGCTGAAGCTGGTCGATCACCGGATTCACCTGTTCCAGCGCCTGGGGCGGCAGCACCAGTTCCGATTGCAGGCGCAGCCAAGAGAAGAAGTCCGGCAGGTGCAGGAAGCCGATCAAGGCGATCAGGAACAGAATGAAGGGGAACAGCGAAAACAGCATTTGATAGGCCAGCGCCGAGGCATAGGTCGACATCTCGTCGTCAACGAACTCGGTGACCGTGCGCACCATCACACGGTGGATGGGCAGACCTTTCATGTCCGGAAAAATCATTAGCGTCTCCATTCGCCGCAATCAAAATGGGTTGAAGTCGTGGCGACTCAGGGGCTGTTTTCTACATCAAAGTAGTCTACTTGGCGACTTTGAAACAATTTCCGAGCTCAAGTTCAGGCTGACACAAAAACGGCCATCCGTGGATGGCCGTCGCTTACGCTGATCCAAGGCCGAATCAGGCCTTGTCGACGCCTTTTTTGACTGCGTCCTTGGCTTTGCCCACTGCCTGCTGAGCTTCACCTTTCTTTTCCTGCACCACGCCTTCGGCGCGCATTTTGTCGTTGCCGGTGGCCTTGCCAACGCCTTGTTTGACGTTACCAGCGGCTTCGTTGGCCAAGCCTTTTACTTTATCGCCTGTGCTGCTCATGGTGTTTCTCCTGTGAACATGTCGATGAATAAAGTGGTTACAGAAGGTTGACCGAGGGCATTTGCGCGGAGTTTCATTTATTTTTACCGCGACATTTCATCGATCCAGGCAGGTTAGGCTTTATGTTTGCACGGCAACCCCCGAGAATGCGCAACGTATTCAGGCTTTGGCGCTGAAGATCCAATCCCGTAGGAATGTTATGAAACTCGATAAAAAGCAGGCCATTGCCCGCAGAAATCAGGAACTCGGCGGTGCTGTGCTTGGCGTCAATAACTGCCACTTCACCGAACTGAACCGCAACCGCAACATCTGGTGGTTCGATATTCCGGTCGCGCGCCTGGCCGTTGGTCAGTACGAGTGGATTCACTTGCTGATGCACACGCCGGATACCGACGAACTGCTGCACTTGAAAGTGCCGACGGTGTTCCTGCGCGAGAAGCTCGAAGGCCTGGTGGTGCGCAATCAAGGTAAACGCAAGGCTGCCTTGAGCCTGGAATTGAGCGCCGACAAGGACTCCTACCTGCAGGACATGCGCCCGGCGGGCACCAACGTCAATTTCGCGCCGTTCCGCCAATAAACCCGATCCCCTGTGGCGAGGGAGCTTGCTCCCGCTGGGCTGCGAAGCGGCCCCAAAACCTGCAGCCATGTTTCGTCAGGAATACTGAGTTCGCCGGGTTTACGGCTGCTGCGCAACCGAGCGGGAGCAAGCTCCCTCGCCACAAGGGCGCCGCATAGCAAAGTCGAGCACCAACAAAAAGCCCCGCATCTGCGGGGCTTTTTGTTTATGCGGCGTTCTTCGCCTTCATCTTCTTCAGTTCTTCATCACGCAATTCCCGACGCAGGATCTTGCCGACGTTGGTGGTCGGCAGTGCATCGCGGAACTCCACCGAGCGCGGAACCTTGTAGCCGGTGACGTTGGCGCGCATGTGCTCCATCACCGTCTCCTTGGTCAGGGTCACACCCGGTTTGGCGACGATGAAAATCTTGATCGCCTCGCCCGACTTTTCGTCCGGTACGCCGATGGCCGCGCATTGCAGCACGCCCGGCAGGGTCGCCAATACGTCTTCCAGCTCGTTCGGGTACACGTTGAAACCGGAGACGAGGATCATGTCTTTCTTGCGATCGACAATGCGCATGTAGCCGTCCGGCTGGATCAGCGCGATGTCACCGGTCTTCAACCAGCCTTCGCTGTCGAGGATTTCATCGGTGGCTTCCTGACGCTGCCAGTAGCCCTTCATCACCTGCGGACCTTTCACACACAGTTCGCCGATTTCGCCCATTGGCTGTTCAACGCCGGCATCGTCGACGATTTTGCACAGGGTCGACGGAACCGGAATACCGATGGTGCCGATCTGAATGTTCTGGATCGGGTTGACCGTGGCCACCGGGCTGGTTTCGGTCATGCCGTAGCCTTCGCAAATGGCGCAACCGGTGACCGCTTCCCAGCGCTCTGCCGCCGCCAGCTGCAGCGCCATGCCACCGGACAGGGTGACTTTCAGCGCCGAGAAATCCAGCTTGCGGAAACCTTCGTTGTTGCACAGGGCCACAAACAGGGTGTTGAGACCGACGAAGCCGCTGAACTTCCACTTCGACAGTTCCTTGACCATCGCCGGCAGGTCGCGCGGGTTGCTGATCAGGATGTTGTGGTTGCCGATCAGCATCATCGCCATGCAATGAAAGGTGAAGGCATAGATGTGGTACAGCGGCAGCGGCGTGATCAGGATCTCGCAACCTTCATTGAGGTTGGAGCCCATCAGCGCCTTGCACTGCAACATGTTCGCGACGAGGTTGCGGTGGGTCAGCATCGCGCCCTTGGCTACGCCCGTGGTGCCGCCGGTGTATTGCAGCACCGCGACATCGCCGCTGGCCGGGCTGGCTTCCGTGACTGGTTGACCATGGCCCTTGCTCAACACGTCGTTGAACTTGACGGCTTTCGGCAAGTGATACGCCGGCACCATCTTCTTCACGTATTTGATGACGCTGTTGATCAGCAGACGCTTGAGCGGTGGCAGCAGGTCGGCCACTTCGGTGACGATCACGTGCTTGACGCCGGTTTTCGGCACGACGGTCTCGGCCAGATGCGCCATGTTGGCCAGGCAAACCAGGGCCTTGGCCCCGGAATCGTTGAACTGGTGCTCCATTTCCCGCGCGGTGTACAGCGGGTTGGTGTTGACCACGATCAACCCGGCACGGATAGCCCCGAAGACGGCAACCGGGTACTGCAACACGTTAGGCAGCTGCACGGCGATTCGATCACCCGGCTGCAAATCGGTATGCTGTTGCAGGTACGCGGCAAAGGCACCGGACAATTCGTACAGTTCACCGTAGGTGATTGTCTTGCCCAGGTTGCTGAAAGCCGGTTTGTTGGCGAAGCGTTGGCAGGATTGCTTCAACACCGCCTGAATATTCGGGTACTCGTCTGGATTGATGTCGGCAGCAATTCCAGCTGGGTACTTATCCTTCCAAAAGTCTTCGATCATGGAAGCCCACTCCTCAGCAACGCGAATTCAATACCGCATTTGATGCGATTATTATTGGTGTTTGGTTATTGGTGAATCTGGGCTTTCATACAGGCCGAGAAGCACAAAACGCGCCGAGAGTAGCAGCTTTGCCAAGGGTCGCCTAGAGCCAAAAGCGGCCTCTACGGTCACTTTTGTGACTCAAGAATAGCAGTCAGTCATTTTAGAGCAAAAATTCTATTTGGCCTTGAAAGCCCCGAAAATTGGGGCTTTCGTAGACTGAAAAGCATCGCGGGCAAGCCTGCTCCCACAAATCCCGTGTCGCTCACATGTTATGTGAACAACCCTGAACCTGTGGGAGCGTGGCTTGCCCGCGATCCGCGCGAAGCGCGGCCATTCATCGATCAAGCGATATCACGCAACTCCCGCCGCAAGATCTTGCCCACCGGCGTCATCGGCAACGACTCTCGCAAGACGATGTGCTTCGGTACCTTGTACGCCGTGAAGTTCTCCTTGCAGTAGGCCTTGAGCTCTTCAAGGCTGACGCCCGCCTCCCGCGCCACCACGAACAACTTCACCGCCTCGCCGGAACGCTCGTCTGGCACACCGATAACCGCGCAGTTGGCGACTTTCGGGTGGGCCATCACCACGTCTTCGATCTCGTTGGGATACACGTTGAAACCCGAGACGATGATCATGTCCTTCTTGCGATCGACAATGCGCACAAACCCGTCCGGGTCGATCACCGCGATGTCGCCGGACTTGAACCAGCCCTCGGCATCCAGCACTTCATTAGTCGCTTCGGGTTTCTGCCAATAGCCCTTCATGATCTGCGGGCCTTTGATGCACAGCTCGCCGCGTTCCCCCAACGGCTGCTCGACGCCTTCATCGTTAATGACCTTCAGCGAAGTGCCCGGCACCGGCAGGCCAACCGTGCCGAGGCGCGACTGGTCGCCGTACGGATTGGTGCAGGCCACTGGCGAAGTTTCGGTCAGGCCGTAACCTTCGGTGATGCGACAACCGGTCAGTTGCTCCCAGCGCTCGGCGGTCGCCTTGACCAGCGCAGTGCCGCCGGAGTTGGTGAGCTTGAGGCTGGAGAAATCCAGGGTCTTGAAATCCGGGTGATCCATCAGCGCGACAAACAGCGTGTTGAGCCCCAGCAACGCCGAAAACCGCCAGTTCTTCAGCTCCTTGATGAAGCCGCCGATGTCCCGTGGATTAGTGATCAAAACGTTGTGGTTGCCGGACACCATCATGCACATGCAATTCGCAGTGAATGCATAGATGTGGTACAGCGGCAGCGGCGCGATCATCACTTCCTGCCCTTCGCGCAACAGCGGCTGACCGTCAGGGCCGAGCTGTTCCAGGCAGGCCCGCACTTGCTGCATGTTCGCCACGAGGTTGCCGTGGGTCAGCATGGCGCCCTTGGCCAGACCGGTGGTGCCGCCGGTGTATTGCAGCACGGCGATATCGTCGAGGCCGACTTTCAGCGGCTTGATGCCCAGCCCGCGGCCCATGCGCAAAGCGTTCTTGAAGGGAATCGCCTGGGGCAAGGAATAGGCCGGGACCATTTTCTTCACCTTGCTCACCAGGGTATTGACCAGCCAGCCCTTGGCGCTGGGCATCAGGTCGCCCATCTTCGCTTCGATCAGGTACTGGATGTCGGTGTCCGGGAGCACTTCCTGGACCTTGGAGCCGAACATATTCAGGTACACCAGCGCCCGGGCACCGGAATCCTTGAATTGATGGCGCATCTCCCGCGCGGTATACAGCGGGTTGGTGTTGACCACGATCAGCCCCGCGCGCAAGGCGCCGAACACCGCGATCGGGTAATGCAGGACGTTGGGCATCTGCACCGCGATGCGATCCCCGGGCACCAGGTCCGTGTGGGCTTGCAGGTATCCGGCGAACGCTGCGCTGTAGCGTTCCAGTTCGGCGTAGGTCAGGGTGACGCCCATGTTGCTGAACGCCGGGCGATCAGCAAACTTCTTGCAGGAACGCTCGAACACCTCGATAACCGACTTGAAGGCACCCGCATCAATGTCCAGGGGCACGCCGGCCGGGCGCTTGTCATTCCAGAAATCAGGTTGCATTGTTCTTGTCCTCTTTACCTGAGCCTATCCGGGGCCGCTTTCCTGTCTCTGTCATTTCTTGAACGCAGAAAGCAAAAAGCGGAGCTCCACGGACACTAGCAGCTATGGCGAATCAGGCAAATACGCGCACAGCCGTCATTGACCGTGTGAATCTTCCTGCCGTGCCGTGGGCTGATGCCTACGACGCAATGCGCTATACAATGCAACCACCTCGCGCTCCATGCATGGAAAGGAATCGCCATGATCCACGACACGTTCTGGCTGACCACCAGTGATCGCAGCCACCTCTTCGTCAACCAGTGGCTGCCCGCTGACCCGCCCAAGGCAGTGATCCTGCTGGCGCACGGCATGGCAGAACACAGCGGCCGCTATGCGCGTCTGGCGGAAAAGTTCTGCGATCAGGGCTATGGCGTGTACGCACCGGATTTGCGCGGACATGGCAAAACTGCCGAAAACGGGACACTCGGACATTTCGCCGACACCGACGGTTGGGCCAAAGTGGTCGGCGATCTGGCGTGCCTCAATCAGCACCTTGGCCAGCAACATCCGGGTGTACCGATCGTGCTGCTCGGTCACAGCATGGGCAGCTACATTGCTCAGGCTTATTTGCTGCATCACAGCGCCAGCCTGCACGGCGCGATTCTCAGCGGTTCAAACTTCCAGCCCGTCGCGCTTTACCGTGCGGCGCGGCAGATTGCCCGACTCGAACGCCTGCGCCAGGGCCCCAAGGGCCGCAGCGCTCTGATCGAATGGCTGTCCTTCGGCTCGTTCAACAAGAAATTCAAACCGGCGCGTACCCGTTTCGACTGGCTCAGTCGCGATCGAACGGAAGTCGATTTGTACGCCAACGACCCGCTCTGCGGCTTTCGCTGCACCAATCAACTGTGGGTCGATTTGCTCGGCGGGTTGCAGCAAATCAGCAAAGCGTCCAATCTCGCCCAGATCGATCCGGGCCTGCCGTTGCTGGTGATGGGTGGTGAATGTGATCCGGTGAGCGAAGGCAAACGTCTGAAAGATCTGGCCGACGCCTTGCGCGAGGCCGGCAGCCAGACCTTGCAACTGACCATTTACCCGCAGGCGCGGCACGAACTGTTCAACGAGAGCAACCGCGATGAAGTGACCGCCGACGTGCTGGCCTGGATCGCCCAGGCCCTGAGCAATCGCCGGCCACACCGATCCGAATAGTTTTTTTGTGAATTTTTTTATTCGTCACAGGAATTGAGACAGATGACCCAGGTTACCAACACCCCTTACGAAGCCCTCGAAATCGGCCAGACCGCCAGCTTCAGCAAGACGGTCGAAGAGCGCGACATCCAGTTGTTCGCCGCGATGTCGGGCGACCACAACCCGGTTCACCTGGACGCTGACTACGCCGCCAGCACCATGTTCAAGGAGCGCATCGCCCACGGTATGTTCAGCGGCGCGCTGATCAGTGCCGCGGTAGCTTGTGAGCTGCCTGGGCCGGGCACTATTTATATCGGTCAGCAAATGAGTTTTCAGAAGCCGGTGAAGATCGGCGACACGCTGACGGTGCGTCTGGAAATCCTCGAAAAACTGCCGAAATTCCGTGTGCGCATTGCCACTCGCGTGTTCAACCAGCGTGATGAACTGGTGGTGGATGGCGAAGCGGAAATTCTGGCGCCGCGCAAGCAGCAGACCGTGACCTTGACCGAGTTGCCGCCGATCAGCATCGGCTGATTCACCGCGCACCTGTGGCGAGGGAGCTTGCTCCCGCTGGACTGCGCAGCAGTCCCATCTTTTGGGGGCCGCTTCGCGCCCCAGCGGGAGCAAGCTCCCTCGCCACAATGATTTCAGCGCTGAACGAACTTAACGCTCACCCTCCTGCACCTGCACGCTCGCCGTCATCCCCGCACTCAAGTTCAACCCTTGCGGCACCTTGTCGAGTTTGATCCGCACCGGAATCCGCTGTGCCAGCCTCACCCAGTTGAACGTCGGCTCCACTTCCGCCAACAACTGGCCATCCGGCGTGGTGTTGCGGTCGGTAATCCCGCGGCTGATGCTTTCAACGTGTCCTTGCAACGCCTCGCCGGCGCTCATCAACCAGACTTTCACCGGGTCGCCGACGCGAATCCGCGGCAGTTTGGTTTCTTCGAAGTACGCCTGCACATAGAAGGTCGAATCGTCGATCAAGGCCATCACCGATTGCCCGGCATTCACGTAATTGCCTTGAGCCAGGCGCAGGTTGGTGATGTGCCCGTTGCGCGGGGCGTGGACCTGACTGCGGGCCAGGTTGATCTCCGCGGCCTTCACTTCGGCCTGGGCCTCGCGCAATTCGCCACGGGCGATGCCGGCGTTGATCTGTGCGTTTTCCCGCAACTCGGCACTGATCGCCTGCGGCCCGAGACTGGCGCGACGACTGGCTTCGCGCTCGCGCAGATTGAGCTGCTGCTGACGGGTCTGCACCACCGCCTGGGCCTTTTCCAGCGCTGCTTCGAAACGGTCGCGGTCGATGCTCAGCAGCAGATCGCCAGCCTTGACCTCTTGGTTGTCGTAAGCCTTGAGCTCACGCACCCAACCCGACACATCCGGAGAAATCACCACCACATCGGCGCGAATGCGCGCGTCGCGGGTCCAGGGGGTCAGCATGTAGTACTGCCACAAATGGAAACCAGCAAAAATCGCCACCGCCACCAGGCACAGGGTTACCGCGACACGTACGGGGGTACGCATGTTCAACTCCTTTATAAAGGTCCGAGGACGACGGTGATCACGGTCAATACACAGACGTACAAGGCGCAATCGAATAATGCTTCATGCCAGATCCAGCGGCTCACCGGTGTCAGTCGCAACAACAGGCGCAAGGCCCCGGTCACCAGCAGCGCCAGCACTACATAAATCAGGAACGGGCTGAGCAGCACGCCGCCCACCGACCATTCACGCAAGCCCATGCACTTCCTCCTGCTGGCGGCACCAGGCACGCCAACTGTTTTGCAATTGCAGCACCGCACCTTGAGCCAGCTTCACCGCGTCGCTGGGGGGCAAGGCGTACAAGGTTTGCAGCAACGCTTCGCTCGGCTCGGCCAAGGCCTCGGCACGATTGCCGGCCGGGCCTTGGCGCAGGACATTTTCCAGATCGTCGAGATAACGCTGTTGCTGCGCCGAGACCGGTGCTTGCGCCACCGCCAGACTCAAGCGCAGGTGCAGCAGTTCGTCGCCGATATCCAGGCCGAGCAAACCGTCGTCCCAACGACTGCGTGCCGGCTCCGGCAGTTCCGGATAGTGCCGCGCCAGTTGTAGTAAACGGTCGGCCATGCGCCCGCCGAACCAGCTTTCGGCGCCAGCGAGGTTGCGTCGGGTCAGGCGCACCAGATCATCAAGGGTCGCCACCAACAAACGTCGGCCATGCCAGGCCGGGTTGCGCAGGATCAGCAAATGGAACGCCAGCACCGCCGCGCCGACTCCGACCACCATGGCTTGCGCGCTGTTGAAGAACGTCGCGACACCGAACTGCATCTGGTTCAACGGCGCGACCAACACAATGAAATGCAGACAAAATGAAGTGGCCGTGGCGCCGATCTGCGGCTTGGCCATGCCCAGCGCGCCGAAAAACAACGGCACGCCCATGCCCATACAGAGCATCGCGAAACTGCTCCATTGCGGCAGCAGAATCTGCCCGACAATAAATGCCGCCGGAATGGCCAGAAAAATACCCCGCATAAAACTCATGCCGATCTGCGCGCCGTTCTCACGGCTGGCAAACAGGCTGCACACCACGCAGGTCAACACCAGCGCACCGGCGGCGGCGGGCCAGGCGGTTGCCAGCCAAAAGCACGACACCACCAAAAAGGCCAGGGCGCTGCGGGCGCCGAAAACCAGGGCCAACGACAGGTCGCGGTGCGGTGTCAGGGTTCTCGGCGGGACCACTGCATCATGGCCCTCCTCCACCGCTTTCAACGCGGCGTTCGCCGCCATGGCGGTGTCCATCAACAACGTGAAGCGGACGAGGCAATAACTCTGTGCGGAACTGATTTTCGGGTCATGGGAGGCACTGAGCAAACGCGGGCGCAACGCTTGCAGGGTCGCGGGATCTGCGCTGTTCAACGCCTCCTGAACCTCGTTCATCCATGGCAGCAATTGCGCAGATTCTTGCGGCTCCAACTGCTTCCACTGCCGGCGCACCGAACGGGCGATACGAAGCAGCATTAACAGTTTTTGACTCAAACCACTGATGGCCCGCGCCCGTTGCCGGCCACGGCCGCCTTCGAACCAGGCGTGTTCACGCTGGGCGTCCACCGCGACGATTCTGCCGAGGATTTCCAACAGGCCTTTACGAGCCTGACCATCACCGGCCAGGGTCGCCCGCGCAGCATTGAACCCGCTTTGCCAGGCAGCCTTGGCCTGATCCGCCAATTGCCGTTCGACCCGCAGCGGCCAGAGCAAGGCACTGCTGGCGGTGGCGCAGATAATGCCCAGAGAGATTTCCGTGCAACGCGCCACGGCCTGATCGAACACGGTCAGCGGATGATTGATAGCCGGCAAGGCAATGATCGCCA
The DNA here is from genome assembly GCF_019947275.1 of Pseudomonas sp. GL-RE-29. Lineage (NCBI taxonomy): Bacteria > Pseudomonadati > Pseudomonadota > Gammaproteobacteria > Pseudomonadales > Pseudomonadaceae > Pseudomonas > Pseudomonas sp. GL-RE-29. Next base: position 32,696 of record NZ_JAGYGD010000038.1, on the reverse strand, counting down.
CCGTGTAACCGGCCAACACAAATGAATAGGACCAGGCACTGCGCAACAGGGTCGAACTGGCCGTGCACAGCCCTAGCCATAGCGCCAGGGCCAACAGGAACAGCCAGGGTGTCTGGGCAAATACGCCCATGAACACCACCGACATGATCGTCCCGACCAATGTGCCCAACAGCCGCGCCAGCCCCTTTTGCAGGACCATCCCGGACAACGGCTGGGCAACGATGAAGGCCGTCATCAACGCCCAGGCCGGTTGCTCCAGGCCCCAGCGCAACGCAAGCCACAGCGCCACGCCCCCGCCGATCAGGGTCTTGATCGCGAATTGCACGGCACGGAGGTCAGGCGCGAACAAAGCCTGCAGGGTGATAGGCACGAAATGAACTCTTGAAAGGATGGTTTAACGATAGACGGCTTCTCCACCGGACCGTCAAAAAACGCGGATTCTGTAGGAGCTGCCGAAGGCTGCGATCTTTTTATCTTGCTCTTCAGCGGACTCAAAGCCGCTAAAAGATCGCAGCCTTCGGCAGCTCCTACAAGGGGTTTCGAAACGATAAACACGAGGCACAAAAAAACGCCAGGCTGGCTGGCGTTTTTGACAGCTTACGAACGCTTACGAGCGTGCGCGAGCCTGGTTACGCAGGGCTTTCACCTGATCGTGATTGCGTTGCACGCCGTGGTACTGACGCTCAACGATGTCACGAATGCCCACCAGGTTGTGCTTGTTGATTTTTTCCATGGCTTCCCGATAAGCCTTCAGCGCATGGTCTTCACCACGCTCGGCTTCGTTCAGCACAGCCTCTTCGTCTTTGCCGGTAAACATCGCTTTCACGTCGACCCAGCGACGGTGCAAATCACCGCTGACACTGGTGGAAGTTTCCGGATCGCCACCCATCGAACGTACGGCGCTCTGCAATTCGGCAGCAGCACTGGCGCAATCCGCCGAGCGTTGCACGAACAGGGTTTTCAGTTCAGGGTGCTTGATGTCTTCAGCGCAAGTCTTGAACCCTTCCTGACCGTCCTTACTGGTTTCAATCAGGTCATTGAGTACAGAGATGGCTTCTTTATTCATGTCGGTCATTTTTCAATTCCTTGCGGTTGATGAAAGATGCAATAGGTATTGCACTCGTCATGCCAGCCTGGAACTGATTGGTAATTCGTTATTTTTCAACAACTTAGTATTTAGATGAAAATCTGTATCCGTTTTATTTGCATGATCTGTCATTTGGCCTGCATGCAGAATGCCTGTATTTTCCAGACTGTTTGAATCACGACGATCGATTGATGAACCCTGAAAAGCTCGAACTGCTGATTACCCGCCAGATGCCCTTTGGCAAGTACAAGGGGCGAATCATCGCCGACCTGCCCGGCCCCTACCTCAACTGGTTCGCCCGTGAAGGCTTTCCCCATGGCGAACTGGGTGGACTGCTGGCCCTGATGCAGGAAATCGATCATAACGGCTTGTCGGAATTGCTCGAACCTTTGCGCGCCAAACATGGCAAACCTGCGCCCCGTCACTGAAATCGCCCACTCATCGAGTACCCCATGCCCGATAACACCCGCCGCGCCCGTGATGAAGATTTTTGGCAAACCTTTGCCGACCGCTACGATGTAGAGCCCGGCCCGGTGAACCTGGAGAACGGCTACTTCGGGCGCATGTCGCGCACGGTGGTCGAGGAATATCATCGCAACATCGAGCTGATCAATCGCCGTAATTCAGTCTATGTACGCCAGCGTTTCGAACAGGGCGAAGGCCAGAAGATCAGCGCACAAGTGGCGGGGTTGATTGGCGTAGCCGCAGAAAGCGTCGCCCTTACCGGCAACGCAACCGCCGGTTTGCAAGCGTTGATCCGCAACTACAACCGCTTGCAGCCCGGCGATCAGGTGCTGTTCTGCGATCTGGAGTACGACACGGTCAAGGGCGCGATGCGTTGGCTCGGGCGCAACCGCGGCGTCGAAGTGATCGAGATCGAGCATCAACACCCCGCCAGTTTCGACAGCTTGCTGGCCACCTACCGTGAGGCCTTCACGCGCTATCCGCGACTCAAGTTGATGGCCCTGACCCACGTCACCCACCGCACTGGCCTGGTGATGCCAGTCCAGGCGATTGCAGCCGCCGCCAGGGAACACGGTATCGACGTCATCCTCGACGGCGCCCATGCGCTGGGTCAGTTGAAATTCGATCTCAAAGAGCTGGGCATCGACTTCGCTGCCTACAACCTGCACAAGTGGATCGGCGCGCCGCTGACGTTGGGCTTCATGTACATCGCCCCAGAACGCCTGGACGATATCGACCCGGACATGGGCGAAGTGCATTTCCCGGTCACCGACATCAGCGCCCGCACGCCCTACAGCACACCGAACATTCCAGCGCTGATGACCCTGCCGCTGGTTATCGAGGAGCATCACGCGATGGGCGGTTCCGCCGCCAAGGCTGCGCGACTCAACTACTTGCGCAACCTGTGGGTTAGGCCGGTACGCGAGCTGCCGGGTATCGAAGTCATGACGCCGGATGACCCACGGCTGTATTGCGGCATCACGTCGATGCGCTTTACCGCTCATGCCGACCAACAGCCGATGGTCGAACGGCTGCTCAACGATTACAACCTGTTCACTGTGGTGCGCAGTGGCGCGGCCGCCGGTCCGTGCATCCGCATCACGCCGGGGCTGACCACCACTGCTGCCGACATGAGTCGGTTGACCAAGGCGCTGACCGAACTGAATTGAGGTCACACGGTGTACTTGTCGAAGTCCTCGGGCCTGATTTGTGTCGACACCGCAAAGGTGTCGATGCCGATCGTGATGTGCCCGAAGAAGCCGTCTTCATTAGAGTCGCGGCCGAGGGTATGGATGTTCAGGGTCGACGCTTCGCCGCCCATGTTTTGATAAAAAAAGTCCTGATCGTTACTCAGTGGCGCGATGGCCCGACGGCAATACTCCGGGGCATTAAGCACTGAACGCGCGGCCACTTCGGGAAAGTACAACTGACCGACCCACGCCACGTGACGCTCTTGCAGATAGTTGTTGCCACTGGTGATGCGAACGGCGACATGAATGTGCACAGCACGCCCTGCATAAAACCCTGGGCAAATCGTGGTAAACCGGGCGACGCCATGTTTATCGGTGAATTGTCCGCCGCGCAGGTAGGTGTCGTCATCGGTACGCGGGATAGCGCCGATGTCTCCCGTGTCGACTTCCAGGTCCGGGTTGATCTTGCTCCAGCCCGAGTACGCGCCGCGTGCATTGCAGTGCCAGATGTCCACCAGCGCATCGGTGACCGGTTGCGCGGTCATGGTATCGACGATCTTCAGACGCAGCACCAACGGCATGCCGTCGACACCTTCGCTGATGTTTCTTCTGATGAGTTTCGGATTACGAAAATACGGGCCGGCGATTTGCTCGGGTGACAGTAGATAAACGGGTGCTGCTGAGGTGTAGTCGTCCATGACGTTCTCTCTTCCATAAGATGAACGCAGGCTAGCACTGGGTGAATGTCGGAATGCGGTAACTATGTATCGCGTGATGTCTTTGTGTAGGAACTGCCAAAGGCTGCGATCTTTGTTTTTTAAGATCAAGATCAAAAGATCGCAGCCTGCGGCAGCTCCCACAGGTTTTTTTTGCGGCCAAAAAAAAACGGTGCACCGACCAAGCGCACCGTAAAGCCGTAGAACACACAACGAAGTGTCAGGTAAAGCAGATCAGTCCAACAGCGCCAAAGCCTCGGCGGTGCATTCCTGAATGCGGACCCAGTCGCCGTTCTTGATCCACTCAGGATCAAGCATCCAGCTACCGCCCACGCACATGACGTTTTTCAGCGCCATGTAGCTCTTGATATTGGCCGGGCCAACGCCGCCGGTCGGGCAGAATTTCACTTCGCCGAACGGGCCACCCAGGGCCTTGATGGCCGCAACGCCGCCGCTGACTTCAGCCGGGAACAGTTTGAAGCGGCGATAGCCCAGGCCATAGCCTTCCATGATGCCCGAAGCATTGCTGATGCCTGGCAACAGCGGGATCGGGCTGGCGACGCTGGCTTCCAGCAGATCACGGGTGATGCCTGGCGTAACGATGAATTGCGAGCCCGCCGCTTCGGCCGCGGCCAGCATGTTGCGATCAAGCACGGTGCCGGCACCGGTCATCAGTTCTGGACGCTGCTCACGCAGAATCTGGATGGCCTTGAGGCCGAACTGCGAACGCAGGGTCACTTCCAGGGCGGTCAGGCCACCGGCAGCGAGGGCATCGGCCAGCGGCAGAACGTCCTGCTCACGGGCGATAGTGATCACCGGCAGGATCCGCGCTTTCGCGCAGAGGCTGTCGATCAGGGCAACTTTATCCGCCATGGAAACGGTCGGGGATGGGTTTGTCATAGCGGCTGTTCCTTGGCTCATGGGCACCAGTAAATCTCTAACGTGGGTTGCAAAAACGCGCGAATCGGTAGCGCGGCGACGTCGTCACCGGCCAGTGCGGTATCCAGGGTGGTCAGCTTGGACTGACCGGAAATCGACAGAACTTTATGTTTGGCCGAAGCCAGCAGCGCACGACTCATGGTCAGGCGCTGATGCGGCACGGTGGGCGCCAGCATCGGGTAGCAGCGACGGCTGCCGTCAGCCTTCAAGGCTTCGGCCAGGTTCGGGCTGCCGGGGAACAGCGACGCGGTGTGGCCGTCGTCCCCCATGCCCAGCACCAGCACGTCGATCACCGGCAACTCGGACAGCAAACGGTCGGCGTGCTCGGCGGCTTGTTCAAGGTTGGCGGTGGCGCTGTACAAGCTCAGGAACTGAGCCTTGGCCGCCGGGCCTTGCAACAGATATTTCTTCAGCAGGCCGGCATTGCTGTCGGCGTGCTCGACCGGCACCCAGCGCTCATCGGCCAGGCTGACCACCACGTTCGACCAATCCAGCGGCTGTTTGGCCAGGTGCTGGAAAAAAGCCACCGGGCTACGACCACCGGACACCACCAACGTCGCAGTGCCCTGGGCGTCAATGGCGTCGCCCAGGTGCTTGGCCACGTTGAGTGCCAGGCTTTCAGCCAGCAGCACCGGGCTCTTGAACGCATGGGCGCTGACGCCCTGCGGCAGTTTCAAATCAGATATCGCCATACCACGACCTCCCGTCCCGCGTGATCAGAGCAATGGAGCTCATCGGCCCCCAGGACCCGGCCGCGTAGGGCTTGGGCGAGTCACCGGATTTTTTCCACCCGGCGATCAACTGGTCACACCACTTCCACGCGGCTTCGATTTCATCTTTACGGACAAACAGGTTCTGATTGCCGCGCATCACTTCCAGCAACAACCGCTCGTAGGCATCGGGAATCCGTGCGCTGCGCCAGGTGTCGGAAAAATTCAGCTGCAATGGACCGCTGCGCAGCTGCATGCCTTTATCCAGGCCTTGTTCTTTGGTCATCACGCGCAAGGAAATGCCTTCGTCCGGTTGCAGGCGGATAATCAGCTTGTTGCTGATTTGCAGGCGCTGCTCGGGAGCGAAAATGTAGTGCGACGGTTCCTTGAAGTGGATGACGATCTGCGACAGCTTCTGCGGCATGCGCTTGCCGGTACGCAGGTAAAACGGCACGCCTGCCCAACGCCAGTTGCGGATGTCGGCACGCAGGGCAACGAAGGTTTCGGTGTCGCTCTGGGTGTTGGAGTTCGGTTCTTCCAGGTAACCCGGTACTGCCTTGCCTTCGCTGTGCCCGGCGATGTATTGGCCGCGCACCACTTGTGTGGTCAGGCCTTCCGGGCTGATTGGCGCCAGCGCCTTGAGGACTTTGACTTTCTCGTCGCGGATACTGTCGGCGGACAAGTCGGCCGGTGGGTCCATGGCGATCAGGCAGAGCAGTTGCAGCAAGTGATTCTGGATCATGTCCCGCAGCTGGCCGGCCTTGTCGAAGTAGCCCCAGCGGCCTTCGATCCCGACCTTCTCGGCCACGGTGATTTCCACGTGGGAGATGTAATTCTGGTTCCACTGGGTTTCGAACAAGCTGTTGGCGAAACGCAGGGCGATCAGGTTCTGGACGGTTTCCTTGCCCAGATAATGGTCGATGCGATAGGTGCGGTTCTCCGGGAAGAACTGCGCCACGGCGTCATTCACTTTGCGCGAGGATTCGAGATCGGAACCGATCGGCTTTTCCAGTACCACGCGGGTGTTTTCCGCCAGGCCGACTTTCGCCAGGTTTTCGCAGATCGCGCCGTAGACCGCTGCCGGCGTGGCGAAATAAGCGATGACCCGTTGCGCGCTGCCGGCCGCTTCGGCCAGGGCTATATAGTCGTCGCCGTTGAGAAAATCGACGTGCAGGTAGCTGAGGCGGGCCAGGAAACGCTCGACCACGGCTTCGTCCAGTTCTTTGGCACCGACGTAACGGCGCAGCTCTTCGGCGATGAACGCCAGGTGCTGCTGCTCAGTGCCAGGTTCACGGGCCAGCGCGATGATCCGCGTGTCCTCGTGCAAGAGGTCTGCGCCATCGAGTTGATAAAGGGCAGGAAACAGCTTGCGCAAGGCCAGATCGCCAAGGGCGCCGAACAAGGCGAAGGTGCACGGTTCAACCGTAATCGAAGGCATGATGTTTGTTCTTTTATCAAGTTAAGCTACAAATACCTTTTTTCAAGGCATCACTCAAGGGAAAATGTAGTAATAACCACAACATTTTCGCAAAATACAGATTCCGAGTGGTGGTCGGTCGGAGCCATCAGTAGGATAGGCCACCGTTACGGGCCGCATCAAAGGCCCTTTTTGCATTAGCCGCGCGCTTATCGGCGCAGGTGAATCAAGGAAACTCATATGGACCGCGTGCGAAATTTACTGGAACAGATCCAGAGTCGCCTTGAAGAGCTGAACAAGGCCGAACGCAAAGTCGCCGAGGTGATCCTGCTCAACCCACAGCAGGCCACCCGGTTCAGTATCGCCGCCCTCGCCCAGGCCGCATCGGTCAGCGAACCGACGGTCAACCGTTTCTGCCGTTCGTTCGGCGTCAGCGGCTACCCCGAACTCAAGCTGCAATTGGCGCAAAGCCTGGCCAGCGGCGCGGCGTATGTCAGCCGCGCGGTAGAAGCCGACGATAATCCCGAGGCCTACACCCAGAAGATCTTCGGCAGCGCCATCGCATCCCTCGACAGCGCTTGCCAGGCTCTCGATCCGAACCTGATCAGCCGCGCCGTCGACCTGCTGATCCAGGCCCGACAGATCCACTTCTTCGGCCTCGGCGCCTCGGCTCCAGTGGCGTTGGATGCGCAACACAAGTTCTTCCGCTTCAACCTGGCCGTGACCGCCCATGCCGACGTGCTGATGCAGCGCATGATCGCCTCGGTGGCACACACCGGCGAATTGTTCGTGATCATTTCCTACACCGGCCGCACCCGCGAACTGGTGGAAGTGGCGCGCATCGCCCGGGAAAACGGCGCATCGGTACTGGGCTTGACCGCCGAGAACTCGCCGCTGGCCAAGGCCAGCACCTTGAGCCTGAACATTCCGCTGCCGGAAGACACCGACATCTATATGCCGATGACCTCGCGGATCATTCAACTGACCGTGCTGGACGTGCTCGCCACTGGCATGACCCTGCGCCGTGGCGTGGATTTCCAGCCGCATTTGCGCAAGATCAAAGAGAGTTTGAATGCCAGCCGCTATCCGGTTGGCGATGAGTTCAACTAAGGGGATTTGAGAGTTGGTCGTTCCTGCACGTAGGAACGACCATTCGCGGCGCACATAGAGCAGTTATTTCCCGGCAGTGCCACTAGAATGCTCGCCATCGGATTATTGCCAATGGAATTGCCATGCCGCTTCGCTCGCCGCTGTATTCTCAACGTTCGTTGGTACTCACGCTGGTCGCATTGCTGGGCGCAGGCTTCCTGGCCACTTCCTTCCTCAGTTACTACGCCTCTCGGGCGTCGATCCGCGACAACATCGTCAAAACCGAACTGCCGCTGACATCGGACACGGTCTACTCGGAAATCCAGAAAGACCTTGTCAGACCGATCCTGATTTCTTCGATGATGTCCCGCGACACCTTCATGCGCGACTGGGTGGTCAACGGCGAACGCGACGCCGACCAGATGACCCGCTACCTCAACGAGGTCATGACCCACTACGGCGCCTACACGGCGTTTTTCGTCTCCGACGCTAGCCTGACTTACTACCACGCCAAGGGCGTGCTCAAGCAGGTCAAGGCCACCGAACCCCGTGACGCCTGGTACTTTCGCGTGCGCGACATGAAGGATCCGTACGAGATCAACGTCGATCCTGACCTCGCCAACAAGGACAACCTGACGGTCTTCATCAACTACAAGGTCTACGACTACAACAACCGTTTCATCGGCGCCGCGGGTGTCGGGCTGACGGTTGATGCGGTGATCAAACTGATCGACAAGTACCAGCAGCGTTATCAACGCAGCGTTTATTTCGTCGACACATTCGGCCGACTGGTGCTGACCGGCGCCGAGGGCGGCCCTCAAGGTGCGCGGGCCGGGCAGACCCTGGGCGAACTCGACAGCATGGAAAACCTGGTCAGCCAGTTGCCCAAACCCCACGGCGGCAGCTACGAATATTCCGGCCAGGGCCAGGGACATTTCCTTAACGTACGGTTCATCCCCGAACTCAACTGGTACTTGTTCGTCGACAAACGTGAAGATGGCGATCTCAGCGATATCCGCCGCTCGCTGTACCTGAATCTGCTGATCTGCCTCGTGGTTACCCTGACGGTGCTGGTGCTGCTCAACCAGGTGATCAAACGCTTTCAGGGCAAGATCCAGGCTCAGGCCACGCTCGATAGCCTGACGGAATTGCCCAACCGTCGCGGCTTCGACCTGCTGGCCGCGCAGGCCATGCACGAAGCCCAACGGGAACCGAAACCACTGACCGCGTTGCTGCTCGACCTCGACCACTTCAAGGCCTTGAACGACACCTACGGTCACTTGGCCGGCGATCAGGTGCTGATCGGCTTCGCCCGAAATCTGGAAAGCTGCCTTCGTCACTCCGACATCGTCTGCCGTTGGGGCGGTGAAGAATTCATCGTGCTGCTCAAGGACACCGACGGTGAGACCGGTCTGAAAATCGCCGAGAAAATTCGTCATCATGTGGAACAGCAGCGCTACGCCTACAACAACAGCACCCTGCAACTGACCGTCAGCATTGGCCTGACCACCCTGCAAGCCGACGACACCTTGCACACCCTGCTGTCGCGGGCCGATCATGCGATGTATCGGGCCAAACAATCGGGCCGCAACCGAACCTGCGTGGAAATGCCTCACTCCAGTTATGAACCAGCCTGACCTCTGCCCCGCCTGCGGTGCGCCTAACGACTGCACCCTGGCCGACCCGCGAAGCGCCGATCGGGCGTGCTGGTGCTACGGCGTCAGCATCGACCCGGCAGTGCTCGAAGCGCTGCCGGCCGAACTGCGCAACGCCTCCTGCCTGTGCCCGCGCTGCGCTGAAGTCGAGGCGCAGCTGCAAGCAGCGGCCCGGCCGATCAAGTAAGATGCGCGCCCGTTTCTTTAACTGATCCTTCGTCATGCGCGTCGACCGCTTCCTCAGCAACCTGCCCCGCTTCAACCGTAAGCAAGTACGCCTGTTGCTGGTGGAAAAGCGCGTCAGGATTGACGGAAAAATCGTCAGCGACCCACACGCCGAAGTTCGGGAGTTCAGCCGCATCGAAGTCGACGACGAACTGCTGCAAACCGGCAAACCGCTGCGCCACTTCATGTTGCACAAGCCTGCTGGCTGCGTCAGCGCCACTCGCGACCCGCAGCATCCCACCGTCCTCGACCTGATCCACGAGTCAGACAAGGACGACCTGCACATCGCCGGACGCCTGGATTTCAACACCACGGGCCTGATGCTGATCACCAACGACGGCAGCTGGTCACGACGCCTGACCCAACCGCAGACCAAACTGCCGAAGGTCTATTACGTCGAAACCGAGCAGGACATCGGCCCCGAATACGCGATCAAGTTCAACGAAGGCCTGTACTTCGCCTTCGAAGACCTCACCACGCAACCCGCCGGTCTAGAGCTGCTCGGACCGAAATCGGCACGCTTGAGCATCGTCGAGGGCCGTTATCACCAGGTGAAGCGCATGTTCGGCCACTTCGACAACAAAGTGATGCGCCTGCACCGCGAACGCATGGGCCCGTTGGTGCTCGATGACTCGCTAAAACCAGGCGAATACCGTGCGCTAAGCGCTGATGAGATCGAATCGATCTAAGCAGCCTACCGCTCAGCAGAAGTTGTCGAACAATTTACCAAAGGCACTTGCGCAATGATGTGACCCCTGCTTGAATCAGGACGTCGGCCGAAATGTGACCGACGAGTCACAACATACTTCTAAGAAACTTTTTGTCGGTAGAGAACCTTGAGGTTCCGCGTTGCACCGGCAAACTGCCCGCCAATAACAATACCCGTCGACCGGACTGCAATGGATCGACATGGGCCTCTCAAAATTCCAGGCATATGCCTACCTGTCACAAAGCTCGTGCAATCTCATTTGCGCGCATACCCGCTTGCCAGGAGTCTTATGACATGAGGCCAGAAATCGCTGTGCTGGATATACAGGGTCAGTATCGGGTTTACACGGAGTTCTATCGCGCAGACGCCGCAGAGAAGACCATTATCTTGGTCAACGGCTCGATGGCCACGACTGCGTCGTTTGCACAAACCGTGAAAAACCTCCACCCGCAGTTCAATGTGGTCTGCTACGACCAGCCCTACGCGGGCAAGTCAAAAGCCCACAACCTGCATGAGAAATTGCTGACCAAGGAAGTCGAAGGGCAGATCCTCCTGGAGCTGATCGACCACTTCGCCGCCGAACACGTGCTGTCGTTTTCCTGGGGTGGCGCCGCGACCCTGGTCGCCCTCGCCCAACGGCCACGGCGCATCGAAAGAGCCGTGATCAGTTCGTTCTCCCCGGAGATCAACGCGCACATGCTCGACTACCTTGAGCGCGGTGTGGATTACCTCGGCAGCCGCGATGGCGACCGCGTCGGCAACCTGGTGAATAGCACCATCGGCAAACACCTGCCGACGCTGTTCAAGCGCTTCAACTATCGCCATGTCAGCAGCCTGGCCGATCACGAATACGGGCAGATGCACTTCCACATCAGCGACCTGCTGCACAGCGACCGCCAATGCTTCTTGAAAGCCTCGGAGAAAATCAACGTGCCAGTGCTGTTCATGAACGGCGAATGGGACGAATACACCGCCGCCGATGGCGCCCGGTTGTTCGCCAACCACGTGCAACACGCCACCTTCACCACCCTTGAGGCCACCGGCCACTTTCTCGACATGGAACACAAAGCCGCCTGCCGAGACAGCCGCAACGCCTTGCTTGGGTTCCTGAAGCCGGCACAGCACGAAAGCCGACCGCGTTACCACTACGTCCAGGACCACCATGCATTGGCAATCTGAAAGAGAGTCATCGCGAGCAAGCTTCGCCCCGCAGCGCTAATCGCATTCCTGCCGGAACGAAGCTTGCCCGCGATAGACAGCCATGCGCCCTGTCCGCGTTAAACCCGCTCCACGTAAAGAAAAACTTCATTTCCAAGCGCACATCTGGTACAAAGTCACCGCTCTGAGCGGGTGTCGTATAATGGCATTACTCCAGCTTCCCAAGCTGATAACGAGGGTTCGATTCCCTTCACCCGCTCCAATCAAATTTTGTTCTCACGTTAAGAGGGTTTTGACGGGGGAATGTAGAGACAGAAAAAACCGGTCCAAGTGGCCGGTTTTTTTATGTCTGATTTCGGGTGAGGATAATCGAGGAAAAAACTCGAAACACACAAAACACCTCAATCAAGCCTCGCACATACCCATTCCCACTGCGCCCTCCTAGACTCGATTTGTATCGCCGTCTCACCAAGCCAGGAAAATTTGGTGGGTATAGTGTTGATTACATAAAATCAGTAGGTATAGTAACCACAAGCACACCACAGGGAGGTGATGTGAATAGCCGATTTTTGATAAGCCAAATCATTGCGGACGGTTGGTATCTGGTACGTATCAGAGGCAGCCATCATCACTTCAAACACCCGACCAAGCCGGGGTTGGTGACGGTCCCTCATCCGAAAAAAGATCTGCTCAAGAAAACGGCCATCAGTATTTTGCAACAGGCGCTGCTCTAACGAGCCTGACGCGCTGAGTCCTCGGAGGACACTGAACATGCTTTACCCAATTGCCATTTCAATGGGCGACGACGAGCACGCCTGGGGCGTTGAAGTCCCCGACATTCCGGGCTGTTTTTCCGCTGGGGAAGATCTGGACGACGCGATGGCGATGGCCCGCGAGGCCATCGAAGGTCATTTCGAGATATTGGCCGAAGACGGTTCGCCCATTCCGCCCGCTAACAAAGTGACCTTGCACGCGGCTGATCCAAAATACGCGGGTTGCGCATGGGCGCTGGTGGACATCGACGTGACCAAATACCTGGGCAAGGCGCAGAAACTGAACATCACGCTGCCTGGCTATCTGCTCAACCGTATAGATGAATATGTACTGCACCATCCGGAGGAGAAAAGCCGTTCGGGCTTTCTGGCGTCGGCGGCACTCAAGGTGTTGCAGCAGGGCTGATGGCTTTCATTCAGTAGTCAATAAACCGGTCGCAAGTGACCGGTTTATTGTGTCTGAGAATTGAATTATGCAAGGTCGAAGGTGAGCCCAAGGACTATCAGTTCTGCTAGTTCATGATGTGAGGAAATGGGTGTACAACAGCAATCATCCTCCTCAGTAGAAATAAGCGACCTCTCTGATGATGCCCCCTCGAAACAATGACATCAGTCGGCATACGATTCTGCTGGCCAGCAGCAAGAGCCAATCAATTTTGGCAGAAGTGAGTCGAGGTGAAGCAAGCGCAGTGAGCTATTCCGCTTACGGGCACTTGTTATCTGACCACCTGCTTTCGACTCGTCTGGGATTCAATGGCGAGTTGAGAGAGCCTCACACGGGTTGGTACATGCTGGGTAACGGCTATCGGGCCTATAACCCGCTACTGATGCGTTTCCACAGTCCAGACAAGTTAAGCCCATTCGGAGCGGGTGGATTGAACGCCTACATGTATTGCGTTGGAGATCCCATCAATTATCGTGATCCGACAGGACGGATTGCTTTACCGATTTTCTTCAGCCAACTTTCGGGTGTTGCAGGCGCGGCATCTTCGTTGGGAGGAATGATCTCTTCGTTGTACAACGGGGTTCGATTCAGTAGGCAAGGCCTTTTGGCTCTGGGTACGGGGACCACTGGCGTCTTCCTCGGTGCCGCGGTGATTGCAGCTCCTGCTTCCGTAATAGCACCGGTTCTGGCCGTCGGGAGTGCGGGCGCAGGGGTAGCGACCCTGAAGTTGGCTCGCAGAGCGGCAAATGTAGCAGCGGCAGTGGTCGACCCCCCCCCTTCATATTTCATGACGCTATTACCAGATGTAAATCTGCCACGATACAGCCGGACCATTGCCTCGGATCTGCCACCACCGTACACCCCATCGAGCAGCCAATTAACAGCTCCGCCTACACATTCAACTGCGGCCACAGCGCTATCTCCAACTGCACCATCGCATCACCCCCAACTCCTAACCGCCCACATGGGGGACTTACCTCAAGTGGAAGTCATCAACGAGATCAAAACCGCAGCCCAAAAAATCAGATCCACCAAACGCTAGGCAGCAATCATTGAGTTTTTAGTCGACGACTTAGCTCATGGCCCTACCAAATCATCATCGATTGGACGAGCTCCTCGGTTAATACGCACAAAAAGCAATGTCCTACACGACATTGGGAATTGTCCGTACACTTGCGCATTGCTGTGTCTTTGTCATGAGACCTATAGTCCGAGTACGCCCAAATGGCGTGTCGGGTTTGGCGACTCGATGCCTTGGTACAGAAGCCTCCGAGTATTTCTCGGAGGGCTTTTGAACGCACTTGGCTGCCTTTTTTTGGTGGCTGTGCGTGGGAGACCCTAGGGTCTGCCGGTTTACCATGGCCCGGTTCGCCAACCCGCGTACAGCTACCACCCTATTGTTTGGCGACGATTGAGTGGTAGGTCTTCTTCTCTCCATGGAAATCACTCATGAAAGAATTTATGGCTTTAACCAGCAACGCCGACGACCTCCCCTCCCTCTACGTCAACACCACCCAACCCCTGCACTCGCTGCTCAGCACGGCCAACTACAGAATCAGCGCTGTGACGCAGGTCCTCGAAAACCTCGCGATGCGAGGGGAAATCAGCACAGACTCGGTGATCCTCAGCGACTTCGCATTGTTGTGCTGCATACCACTGCGCGACGGCTGCGATGTGCTGGATGTAATAGCCCGACGCATGGACGCAGAACCGTCCTGACCTGACCTGTAGGAGCAAGCCTGCTCGCGATAGCGGACGATCAGGCAAACCTGGTCGTTGAATGTGCGACCGTCATCGCCAGCAGGCTGGCTCCCACAAGTTTTTCGGCGTCCGAAGCACGGGAGCGACTGATGATGTTGGGCCTGACCGTATCGTTTGCGTATAGATCCGCGCACGCCCGTAAAGAAGCAATAGCGCTGCGTCGAGCCGGACCGGGGATGTCTTATTCTCCCGACTCACTCTTCACAGCGAGATCGGCATGGACAGTTCAGAGTTGGGAATCATGATCGTTTCAATGATCGGGTTGTTCGGCTTTGCTTCATTCATTTTTGAATACATGAGCGCCAGACGCGCGAAAAAAAGGGGCAGATGACACCTGCCCCTTTTTCGCATCAGCGCGTCGCAACCAAAAACAAACGTGGGAATGGCAGCAAAACCGAACCATCACTCAACGCCGGATAAGCCTGTTCTATAGCTGCCTGATACTGCTTCAGATACTGCGCCCGTTCCGCCTCATCCAGCGATTCGAGAAACGGCCGCAAACCACTGCCCTTGAACCACTCGACCACACCCGAGGCGCCGCCCGCCAGCGGATGATGGTAAGTAGTGCGCCACACATCGACGTGGGTGCAGCAGGCTTTCAGTATCGAGTAGTAACCGCTGGCACTTTCCATGTCAGTTCGCTGGCCGGCGGCGCCCGCCAGTTTGCCTACCCATGGTCCATCAGCCGCGATTTCACGCATCAAGCGGTGCGAAGGTTCGTTGAGATTGTCCGGCATCTGGATCGCCAGGCTGCCACCGGGAGAAAGTTTGCTCACCAGCGAAGGCAGCAACGTGGCGTGATCCGGCACCCACTGCAACACCGCGTTGGCAAAAATTACGTCGAACGGGCCGTTGTCCTGCCAGGTGTCGATGTCCGCGATATCGAACCGCACCTGCGGCAAGCGCTTGCGTGCGGCTTCGATCATATCGGGCGAACTGTCCAGCCCCCGCACCGTCGCCCCGGCAAAACGCTCCACCAGCAACTCGGTGGAGTTGCCGGGGCCGCACCCGATGTCCACGGCCGAACGCACGTCCCCGGAGGGAATTGCCGCCAGCAGGTCACGGGCGGGACGGGTGCGTTCATCTTCAAAAGCGACGTATTGCTTGGCGGACCAACTCATTGCGTTCTCCTGTCGGTACGTTTTTCAGAGCGGGCGAAAACTTCAGTCGTAACGATACAGCGCCGACGTTGCTTTGCGAGCCTTTATGCAAGATCAAAAGATCGCAGCCTGCGGCAGCTTCTACTGCGAGCTTTTGCTCTGAAAAAAGCCGAATTTTCATAGCCCTGGCGCTGTCACAAATTCACGCACATCCCCATGAGGAACACGGCCATGAAATTCGCAAAAGTCGCGCAAAAACTTGCCCTGTGGGCCGGCAGCCCAACAACCTTTCTCGGGGCAATCGTTCTGATTTTCTTGTGGGGGTTGAGTGGGCCGATCTTCGGTTTCAACGATACGTGGCAACTGATCATCAACACCTCGACCACCATCATCACGTTTCTGATGGTGTTCCTGATCCAGAACACGCAAAACCGTGACACGGACATTTTGCATTTGAAGGTCGATGAGTTGTTGCGGGTAACCAAAGAAGCGCAGAACGCGATGCTGGGCCTGGAGGCGTTGGACCTCAAACAATTGGAAGCGTTGAGAAAGGAGTACCGGAAACTAGGCGAAGGTCAGACGATTTCCCTGGACGGCACCGTTGTCGAGGAGAAAGGCAGCAAGCCTAACCTCAATCAATGCTGATCGGGTGAGATCGCGGGTGGCCCGAGGTCACCCGCGCACTCCTTCGATTAACGACTGGCTTGCAGGGCCTTGGCCATTTGCAGGTGATTTTGCAATTTCGGCAGTGTTTCTTCGGCGAAGGCTTTGATTTCCGGCACGTCGGTGGTTTGCGCCGTTTGTTGAAGCTGTTCGATGGCTTCCTGAGTCGTTTTGACCTGGCTGGCCGCATAGGCTTCATCGAAGGTATCGCCTTCCATGACTTCCGGCATCAGGGCTTTGGCCTTGTCGACCACTTCTTCGCGCGGGGCCACCGGCAAATCCAGTTGCTTGGCGATTTTAGCCAAGTGCTGGTTGGCGGTGGTGCGGTCGTTGATTACGACGATAGTGTAGTCCTTGACCTCTTTGGATTCGGACTTCTGGTGCGCCAGGCGACTGGCTTCGATGTCGGCCATGCCTTTGGCTGAAGCATCGTTGATGAATTCGGCGGGCGACTGGGCGAAAGCACTGTTGGCGCACAGGCCCAGTAACGTGGCAATTGCGGCGTTGCGTAATCGGGTGGCCATCCAGTTCATGGTCGCGCCCTCCTCTTTAAATTCAAACGGGAGCTTTCGCCCCCGCTTCTCAATCAAAACCACCTTCATCCATTACTTGGATTTCTGAGCGGGCTTGCGGCCCATGTCGGGTTTCGCAGGCTCTTTATCGACAGTCGTGGTGGTGGTTTTCCCACCTTTGCGACCGGCTTCAGACGCCTTGGTTCGATCGTTGGCGAAGTTTCCCGAGTTCGAGTTTCTTGAATTAGGCATGATTCTCTTCCTCTTTTATTGATCGCGGCGAGCTATAGCCCGCATAGATTCTGAATTTGTGCGATGCAAAAGGTTTAAAAGAATCTGCCGATGGAACGACGAACGGCATTCACCCCAGGCGCAGGTGATGCTCGCGCTTGGCGCTGTACATCGCTTCATCGGCGTGCCTGAACAACTGCTTTTCTTCCGTGCCGTGTTCGGGGTACTGGGCGACGCCGATGCTCGGCTGGATGTGCAGGCTGTGCCCGTCCAGGCGCAGGGGCTGGGCCAGGACCTGCCGGATTTTCCCGGCCACGCCATCGGCATCGCCCGAGGCGTGGATGCTGTGCAGCAACACCACAAACTCATCGCCACCAATGCGCGCCACCGTGTCGGACTCACGCACACAGCCCTTAAGCCGATTGGCGACGGTTTGCAGCAGCATGTCGCCAACCGCGTGGCCGTGGGTGTCGTTGACCTGCTTGAAACGGTCGAGGTCGACGTAAAGCAGCGCCATTCGTCCGTGGCCCTCGCGCGCTGCGTCGAGTGCAGTCTTGAGCCGGTCACGCAGCAATTCGCGGTTAGGCAGTTGCGTCAATTGATCGTACTGGGCCATACGCTGCAGGCGCGCGTGCAGCTGCTTGCGCTCGATCGCGGTCGCCACCTGCGCGCAGACGTATTGCAGCAGTTCTTTATCCTGTTCGGTGTAGCGTTCGCCGCCTGGAACGCTTTTGACGATCAGTGCGCCGATGGGGGTGCCGTTTTGCGAGTTCAACGGTACGCCGAGCCAGCAGGGCGAATGCTGTTCGGTCACCCATGCTTCGAAGCCCACTTGCGGTGTGGTCTGGTCCGGGGTCAACAGGATCGGCAGGCCGGTGCGAATGACTTCGGCACACAGGCGCCCGGTTATCGCTCCGGGCAAGTCGGGCTCGGGCTCGTGGTCATCGACGTGATAAGGGAATTTCAGCTCGGCACAGTGTTCGTCGTACAGCGCGACGGAAAAATTCAGCGCCGGCAGCCATTCACCGATGATCAGATGGATGCGTTTGAACAGCGCCAAGAGGTCTTCGGCGGCATGCGCCGCTTCGGAAATCGCATACAGCGCCGCTTGCCGGGATTCGGCCTGTTTGCGCTCGGTGATGTCGCGGGCCACGGCGATACGCAGTTGATCGACCTCCGACCAACGGGCCGACCAGAGGATATGCACTACCCGGCCGTCCTTGCGCAGGTAACGGTTCTCGAAGTTGAGCTTGGGCTCGCCACCCATGATCTCCCGCGCGGCGTCGAGAGTGCGCTGACGGTCGGCCGGATGCACCAGCTCGATCATTGGCTGACCGATCAACTCTTCGGGGCTGTAACCGAAAATGCGCTCGCAGGCCGCGCTGACAAAAACGAAGCGACCTTGTTTATCGACTGCACAGACGGCGTCCAGCAACAGGTCGATGTAGCTCGCCAACGGAGCGGGGTTTCTGGTGGTCATGGTGCCTAGCGCGCGTCCGAACAATGCCACAATAAAAAACCATCCCTGACCGGTTATCCGTTTGTTACTGATGCATCCCTGCGATCAGCTTCAAGCCTTGTTCGTCACCAGCCCCGGCAATGCATGCGCCAGGGCGTTGATCGCAAAACCGATAAACATCACGCCACACAAGCGAGTAATCGCCAGTTCATGACGCTGATACAAGGTGCGCACCCGCTGCGCCCCAACGATGCCGATGAGAATAGCGTAGGCGACAAGGCCACCGACGAAACTCAGGAAAATCAGCCACGGCAACATTGACCAGGTCAGCAACTCTGCGCGGCTCGACAGCAGTGCGGTAAACGTCGCCACCGCCACCGGATAAGCCTTTGGATTGGTCAGGCCAAACAGGATGCCATGCCAGAACGGCTGCCGCGCCGGCCCTTGTGGCGCTTGCGTGCCGCTATGACGAGCACGCACAGCGCGCCATCCGAGCCAGAACAGATAGAGCCCGCTGAGCACGCCCAGTACATCGAACGCGGTGCTGCCGATTTCCCGCGCGCCGACAATCGCCACCAGCGCGGTGCTGCACCAGACCACGTCGCCCAATAAATGCCCGCAGAGAAACCCTGCCCCTGCCCGCCGACCGTGGGCCGCACCGATACCGAATACCGCCAGCACGCCCGGCCCGGGGGTGATGCCGTAGATGAAACCCGAGGCGAGAACGGCCATGAGTAGCGATGGGGTCATTGGAAGTCCCTTTTGAACGACTGCGTGAATGGGCGCCAGTCTATATCAGCTGCTGAAGCATTGACTGACAGATCGTCGAAGGAATCTGGATATCAGTCGCCTGCAAAGATCAAAAGATCGCAGCCTCCGGCAGCTCCTACAGGGATGCGTGGTCTCTGTAGGAGCTGCCGCAGGCTGCGATCTTTTAAGCCCTTGTTTTTAAAACTTGTCCAGCGTGCGCAGTTTCTGCGGCAGGCCCCACATCAGCAGCGCCACCGCAATCAGCGCGCAGACACCAATGACATACAGCGCCGGTGTGGTGCTGCCCGTCAGGTCTTTGATGCGTCCGACCATGACCGGGCTGACAATGCCGCCGAACTGACCCAGCGTATTGATCACCGCGATCCCGCCCGCCGCACCCGCCCCAGCACCCGCCAGGAGTTTCGGTGGCAAGGTCCAGAAGCTCGGGATCGAGGCGATGATCCCGGCGCCGAGCAAGCCCAAAGCGACGATCAGGAAGGTCGTGTGGTTGGCGAAGAT
Source organism: Pseudomonas sp. GL-RE-29 (assembly GCF_019947275.1). NCBI lineage: Bacteria > Pseudomonadati > Pseudomonadota > Gammaproteobacteria > Pseudomonadales > Pseudomonadaceae > Pseudomonas > Pseudomonas sp. GL-RE-29. The sequence continues at coordinate 13,123 of NZ_JAGYGD010000038.1, read as the reverse complement.
CCCGGCACAGAAGAAACCGATCGCGCCGACAGCTACCAGCCCGGCAACAAACTTGCGTCGCTCGCCTGTCGAGTCGGACAAGCGCCCGATCACCACCATGCTGATCGCGCCGCAGATGTACGGAATGGCGGTGAGCAAACCGATCATCACCGGGCTCTCGGTGCCGGCACTGCGGATCAACTGCGGAGCCCAGAAATTCAAGCCATAAGACGCTACCTGAATCAGGAAGTAGATCAGACCGAGGGTCAGGAAGCCCGGAATCCGCAGTGCAGCCAGCAACGAGCCGCCGCTCTTGTGCGGTTCATGGTGCGCGATGCGGCTGGCCAGCAGCGTCTTCTCTGACGGCGTCAACCAATGGGCATCTTCGATGCGATCCTTGAGCAAGGTCAGCACTAGCAAGCCGAGGCCGATGCACGGCACGCCGCCGAGCAGGAACAGCCAGTGCCAGCCACGCATTTCCAGAAAGCCGTCGAGATGTTGCAGCACCAGCCCGGAGAACGGCGCGCCGACCAGGCCGGCAAACGCCGACGCCAGGAACAGCATCGAGGTGATGCGCCCGCGATAGTGCTGGGGAAACCACAGCGTCAGGTAATACAACACGCCCGGCGCGAAACCCGCCTCCATCGCACCGATCACAAACCGCAGGACATAGAACTGCCATTCGCTGTTGACGAACACCATCAGCGCGGTGGCCAGACCCCAGGACATCATGATCCGGGCGATCCAGCGCCGGGCGCCGACCTTGTACAGCATCATGTTGCTCGGCACTTCGAAAATCACATAACCGACCACGAACAACCCGGCGCCGAGGCCGTAAGCGGTGTCGCTCAGGCTCAGGTCGGTCTGCAATTGGAATTTGGCGAAGCTGATGTTGATGCGATCAAAAAACGCGAACAGGTAGCAAACCATGATCAACGGCATCAGGCGCCAGGCGACTTTTTTGACCAGGGCTTTTTCTTCGTCGTGGCTAACGGCCGGGCTCGCGCCCGCCTCCAGTACATTCAGGGTCATTGCGGTTCTCCAGGCGGACTTCCCGTGGGTGTCCGATTGTTTTTGTTGTCTGGTCAGGGGGTGGTTCTTTTTGTAGGAGCCGGCTTGCTGGCGATGCGGTGTGTCAGTCGATGTAGATGTTGATTGGCACGCAGCATCGCCAGCAAGCCGGCTCCTACAGGTGGATCGGGTGCATTCAGAACGGCACGGGGTGCAGGTCGCAGTTACGTCCGGCCTTGGCCAGTTGGCCCGGTACTTCGTGGCCGAGCAGCGCCGGTAAACCTCGAGACAGTTTCAGTAACAGCGGCAGATCGATGCCGGTGTGAATGCCGACTTCATCGCACAGGTTCACCAGGTCTTCGGTGCAGATGTTGCCCGAGGCGCCCGGTGCAAACGGGCATCCGCCGAGGCCGCCGAGTGCTGCGTCGAAACGCCGGGCACCGGCCTCGAACGCGGCCAGCACATTGCACAATCCGAGGCCACGGGTGTTGTGGAAGTGCAGAGTCAGGTCTGCCGGCGATACGCGCTGCAAGACCCGTCGCACCAATCGATCCACCTGACGCGGATTGGCCATGCCAGTGGTGTCCGCCAAGGTGATGCCCTGGATGCCGAGTTCCTGATAGGCCTCGACGATCTGCATCACTCGGTCTTCATCGATCTTGCCTTCGAACGGGCAACCAAAGGTTGTCGCGATACTGGCGTTGAGTCGCACCTGAGTACCACCGACGAACTGCACGATCTCGCCAAACGCTGTTAACGAATCTTCGCAGCGCATGCGCATGTTCGCCAGATTGTGAGTCTGGCTGGCGGACATCACCAGGTTCAGCTCATCGGCATTGCACGCCAGGGCCCGCTGCGCGCCTTTGAGGTTGGGGATCAACGCGACGTAGATCACCCCCGGTTGACGAGTGATGCCCTTGAACACCAGTTCACCGTCGCGCAATGCGGGAATGGCTTTCGGCGAGACAAACGAACCCCCTTCAATACGGCTGAATCCGGCCATGGACAATTGATCGATCAGGGCAATCTTGTCGACGGTTTCGACCCACGTCGGCTCGATCTGCAAGCCGTCGCGCGGGGAGACTTCCTGAACGATCAGGCTGTCGGAATAATCAGAAATCATTGCACCACTCCTTCGACTTTCAGCCGTTCGATGTCTGCCACGGTCAGGCCCAGTTGCGCGAGGATACCGTCGGTGTGCTGACCCAATCTGGGGCCGGACCAGTTCACGCCTCCCGGCGTTTCCGAGAGCTTCGGCACGATGCCCGGCATCTTCACCGTGGCGCCGCCCGGCAATTCTGCGTTGAGCAGCATGTCTCGCGCTTGATAGTGCGGATCGGCGACGATGTCGGCCACCGAATAGATGCGCCCGGCCGGGACTTCAGCGGCTTCCAGCGCTGCCAGGACGTCGTCGATTGGCAGGCTGCTGGTCCAGTGGGTGATTGCCGCATCAAGCAGATTGCTCTTGGCTGCACGCCCGTCGTTGTGGGCGAATTCCGGTGCTTCGGCCAGATCGCGGCGGCCGATGGTTTCCATCAAACGCTTGTAGATCGGGTCACTGTTGCCGGCAATCACCACGTAAGCGCCATCGGCCGTCAGGTAAGTGTTGGAAGGCGCGATGCCCGGCAAGGCACCGCCGCTGCGCTCGCGCACATGGCCGAGCATGTCGTATTCGGGCACCAGGCTTTCCATGACGTTGAACACGCTTTCGGCCAGCGATACGTCGACAATTTGCCCACCGCCCTGCCCGGTCTTGACACGCAGCAACGACATCAGCGCGCCGATCACCGCGTGCAGCGACGCCAGGGAATCGCCGAGGCTGACGCCGACCCGCGCTGGCGGTGAACCGGGGGTGCCGGTGGTGTAGCGGATGCCGCCCATGGCCTCGCCAATGGCGCCGAAACCCGGACGATCGCGATAGGGGCCAGTCTGGCCGTAACCGGAGATCCGCACCAGGGTAAGGTTGGGGTTGAGGGCGTGCAGTACGTCCCAGCCCAGGCCGAGTTTTTCCAGCGCGCCGGGGCGCAGGTTTTCGATCAGCACGTCGGCGCTGGTCGCCAGTTGCTTGACCAGTTCGATGCCTTCCGGGGATTTGAGGTTCAGCGCGAGGGATTTCTTGTTACGCGATTGCAGGTACCACCACAGCGAAGTGCCTTCGTGCAGCTTGCGCCATTTGCGCAGCGGGTCGCCCTGACCCATGGCTTCGATCTTGATCACTTCGGCGCCGAACTCGGCAAGCATGCGCGCGGCGAACGGCGCGGCGATCAGCGTGCCGATCTCGATCACTTTGATTGCACTCAGGGGGGCAGTCATCGCGGGGTACCTCTAGTTGTTCTTGGAATTGCTGCCAAGGCTAGAGGAGCGTGGCCGTTGGAATCCAACCTTCAGTTGGCAACGAGCGTTCGCGAAACGCGAACGCCCTGAAAACTATCGTCGTCGTTAGGTCAGTCATCGCGGGCAAGCCCGCTCCCACAGGGATCTTTGGTGTTCCTGTAGTTTTCTGTCCCACATTGCCTACTGTGGGAGCGTGGCTTGCCCGCGATGAGGCCGGTCCATTCAGCAGAAACCGTCAGGCTTGCCCGCGCAAATGCTCAAACAACATCCGACTCACCGGCGACAGCAACGCCTGATCACGCACCACCACGATCAAGGCGCGATCCGACCAGTCGTCAGTCAGCGGCACCGCCGTCAGTCCCAACGCCCGACCAAACAATTCATAAGCCCGCTGCGGCAGGACACCAATTCCCATGTTGGCCTGGACCATGCGGCACATCGCATCGAACCCCGGCACATGAATGCGCACCCGCAGCACCTTGCCTGCCTCGCGCGCGGCGGCGTGGGTGCGCATGTTGATCGAACTGGCGGCGTGCAGACCGACGTAATCGCTGTCCAGCGTATCGGCGAAAGCGACGTTCGAACGGTCGGCCAACGGATGATGCGGCGGCATCAGCACCACCAGTTTGTCCTGACGGTACAACACGCTGTGCAGGCCTTTGATGTCGCTGTCGATGGAACATATCCCGAGGTCCGCGACACCATCCAGCACGCCCTGAATCACCCCGGCGCTGGGGCGTTCTTCGAGGTCGGTCTTGACCTGTGGATGTTGTTCGGAAAAATCCCGCAGGTCTTCGGGCAGAAACTGGATGATCGCCGACAGATTCGCCAGCATCCGCACATAGCCCCGCACACCGTGACTGTGCTCACCCAGTTCCAGGCCCATTTTCTCCACGTTGAAGAGCATCTGCCGGGCGTGGTGCAACAGGGTTTCACCGGCCGGCGTCAGCGTCATGCCCTTGGCCTGACGCACGAACAGGCTGATGCCCAGCGCCTCCTCCAACTCCATCAAACGCTTGCTCGCTGCCGACACCGCAATTGACTCACGCGCGGCGGCGCGGGTCAGCGTGCCCTCTTCATGCACGGCCACGAACAGTTGCAGGGTGATCAGGTCGAGGCGGCGGATCAGGCTTTTTTGCAGCATCAATGAACTCGGCGATGTCGGCTGGGGCGGAGTCGCAGCATAGCGTTCTTCGCTCGGGCCGTGGTTATGCACTGGGTCGTGATAAAGTCGCCGCCCATCAGAACCTTTCGCTTCGAGACGACAAACGCAATGACCGATTTCCAGGATGTCGACGCCCTACTTGAAGACTGGAACGCCGTGCGCACAAGTGCGGCGTTCAACGGCCTGCTGGTGGGTAACGGCGCCAGCCGCGCCGTGTGGGATGATTTCGGCTATGACTCGCTGTTCGAGAACGCCCGCACCGTCGAAGAAAAACCGCTGAGCCAGTCGGAGCTGAGCGTGTTCGAGGCGCTGCAAACCCGCAGCTTCGAACAAGTATTGAGCTCGCTGAAAACCACCAGCCGGGTCAACAAAGCCCTGGCCGTCAGCTCTGCTGCGCCGCGCAATCGCTACTACGCGATCAAGGAAGCGCTGATCAACACCGTGCACGCGGTGCACATCCCGTGGCGACTGGTCCAGGCCTCGACCCTGGCGACGATCAATCAGGAACTGAGCAGTTACCGCACGGTGTTCACCACCAATTACGACCTGCTTAGCTACTGGGCGGTCCAGCACCAACCGGACACCATCAGCGATTTGTTCCAGGGTACCGAACCCGGCTTCGACCTGAGTTCCACCGCCACTGACAAGACCCGTTTGCTGTACCTGCACGGCGGCCTGCACCTGGTGCGCAATCAGGACGGCACGGCGCGCAAACTGATGGCGACCGAGGGCACGCTGCTGGGCAACTTCGCCATCAACAACACGATCAAGACCCTCGACGACGTACCGCTGTTCGTCAACGAAGGCCCGTCGCAAGACAAGCTCAAGACCATCCGCAGTTCGGATTACCTGTCGTTTTGCTACGAGCAGTTACTGGGCCATGGCGACGGCTTGTGCATCTTCGGTCATGCGCTGGGCGAGCAGGACAGCCACATCGTGCACGCGTTGCGTCAGGCGAAACCGAAGGTGGTGGCGATTTCGATTTATCCGCGCAGCAAGGCGTTCATCCAGCATCAGAAGCGGCATTACGCGAAGGTGTTCGAGGGGACGGGTGTTGAGCTGCGGTTTTTTGATTCCAAGACTCATGGATTGGGTAACCCGAAGCTGACCGTGCCGGTTGAGGTGTGAGGCAAATAGCTAACCTGTGGCGAGGGAGCTTGCTCCCGCTGGGCTGCGAAGCGGCCCCCTGCATTCTTTCAGGGTAAATCCGTTGGCAGGTTTTACGACTGCTGCGCAGTCGAGCGGGAGCAAGCTCCCTCGCCACAAAAGCCCACGCAACTCATTCTTCCGCGCTATGCACCACCACCAGCAACTGCGCCTGCACCTCGCCCACCGAGCGGATCCGGTGCGGTTTCTGAGAGTTGAAGTGCAGTGCATCACCCCGATTGAGCAGCACTCGCTCGCTGACGAAGTCCACTTCCACCTGCCCTTCGTGAACGAACAGAAACTCTTCGCCCAAATGTTCCTTGAAGGTCTTGTCAGCAAATTCGCTTGGCGGATAAATGATGAACGGCAGCAGGTTGCGCTCACTGACCTGATGAGCCAGTACGGCGTAACCCGGATTGTCGTCGCTGGCGCCCAAAGGTTGCCGCTCGTGGCTACGCACCAGGCTGTAGCTGTCGACGCTGACGTTGTCCTCCGAGAACAATTCCTCGACCTTCACGTTCAACGCCTTGGCCAGTTTCAGCGCAGCCGCAATCGATGGCGTGTTGAGCCCGCGTTCGACCTTCGACAGGTAACTCTTGGTCATGCCGGATTTTTCCGCCAGCGCCTCAAGGGTTACCCCAAGTTTTTTTCTTAATAATTTCAAACGGATAGACATGTGGAGCGATTAATCCATCAAGGAGGTGACGAATTGTCCTTGCTCATGACACAAGGTGTCATATAGCATCTTTCGTGTCATCTGCATGACTCAGCCAAAGAGGACACCGATATGGCCAAGACATTAGCACTGCCCAAAGATCAACTGGTCAAGCAAGCGCTCAACCAGATGCAAAACACCCTTGCGGATAATACGTGGACCGACCGGCAAAAGCTGGCCCTGACTTGCCGCATTCTGTTCGAGAATGGCCATGATTCCGGCCTGGCCGGGCAAATCACCGCCCGCGGCCCCCAGCCTGGCACTTACTACACTCAACAACTGGGCCTGGGTTTCGACGAAATCACCGCGAGCAACCTGCTGCTGGTCAACGAAGACCTGGAAGTGCTCGAAGGCCACGGCATGCCCAACCCGGCCAACCGTTTCCACAGTTGGGTGTACCGCGCCCGGCCGGATGTGAACTGCATCATTCACACCCACCCGACACATATCGCAGCGTTGTCGATGTTGGAAGTGCCGCTGCAGATTTCCCACATGGACCTCTGCCCGCTCTACGACGACTGCGCGTTTCTTGAAGGCTGGCCCGGTGTGCCGGTGGGTAACGAAGAAGGCGACTTGATTGCCGGAGCGCTGGGCGACAAACGCGCGGTACTGCTTTCTCACCACGGCCAGCTGTCCACCGGCGCCACCATCGAGGAGGCCTGTGTGATCGCCCAACTGATCGAGCGTGCCGCCAAATTGCAGCTGCTGGCGATGAGTGCCGGAACGATCAAACCGATCATCCCCGAGCTGGGCCGTGAAGCGCACGACTGGATTGCCCGGCCGAAACGCCACGCTGCCGCGTTCAACTATCACGCGCGGCAGAACCTGCGCCAGCACGCCGATTGCCTGAACTGACCCCAGACCTTTTTCGAAGGAGAGACACCATGTCCACCACCATTCACGGCATCATCGGCTACACCATCACCCCGTTTACCGCCAACGGCGAAGGCGTTGATCTTGACGCGCTCGGGCGTTCCATCGACCGCTTGATCGACGGCGGTGTGCATGCCATCGCGCCCCTGGGCAGCACCGGCGAAGGCGCTTACCTGAGCGATGCGGAGTGGGATCAGGTTGCCGAGTTCAGCATCAAACACGTCGCCAAACGCGTACCGACCATCGTCAGCGTATCCGACCTGACCACCGCCAAAGCAGTCCGTCGCGCACGTTTCGCCGAAGCCCACGGCGCTGACGTGGTGATGGTGCTGCCGACGTCCTACTGGAAGCTCAGCGAAGCGGAAATCCTCGCCCACTACCGCGCCATCGGCGACAGCATCGGCGTGCCGATCATGCTCTACAACAACCCGGCCACCAGTGGCACCGACATGTCGGTGGACCTGATCCTGCGCATCGTCAAAGGCGTGGAAAACGTGACCATGGTCAAGGAGAGCACCGGCGACATTCAGCGCATGCACCAACTGCAACGCCTGGGCGAAGGCCAAGTGCCGTTCTACAACGGCTGCAATCCGCTGGCGCTGGAAGCCTTTGCGGCCGGGGCAGAAGGCTGGTGCACGGCGGCGCCGAACCTGATTCCGCAGCTCAATCTGGATTTGTATGACGCAGTGCTGGCCAATGATTTGGGCAAGGCGCGCGAACTGTTCTATCGCCAGTTGCCGTTGCTGGATTTCATCCTCAAGGGTGGGTTGCCGGCGACGATCAAGGCTGGTTTGCGCGAAACCGGGCTGGAGGTGGGTGATCCGCGGTTGCCGGTGTTCCCGCTAGGTGAGGCAGGGGTCAGTCAGCTACAAGGTCTGTTGAAAACCTTGCGCTGACCGCCAATGTAGGAGCCGGCTTGCTGGCGATGGCGTCGTGTCAGTCAACATTTATGTAGCTGGCACACCATCGCCAGCAAGCCGGCTCCTACAGGGGGTGGTGTTATTAGAGCACCGGCAAGGTTTTGTCTTTGATCACCTTGCTCGGGCCGTTGGCCTTTACGCTGGCGATGCCTTTCTCCATGGCGGCTTCGGAGGAATAGGCTTCGCTGCTGCCGATGATCTCGTGGTTAGCGGCCTTGAGATTGAAATAAGGATGGCCATCCTTGGTGGTTTTCTTCTCGTAGCGTTCGTCCAGCGCACTGTTGGCCTGTACCGATGCGATGCCTTTGTCGGCCGCAGCGCGGGTGGTGTACAGCTCGCTGGTCAGAATGGTTTCGGCGTTCGCCGCTTTCAATACAAACCGGAATTGACCGGTGCTGCTTTTGCTCACTTCGTACCATCCGGACATGCTCTTTCTCCTTGGCGATTGAGAGGTTGCGCGTTTCAGAGTAAAGACCAGCCAGGAGTTTCTGTCGCCCTTACCGGCCCCATCGCGGGCAAGCCCGCTCCCACAGGGATTACATTGAACCTGTGGGAGCGGGCTTGCCCGCGAAGAGGCCGATTGCGGCGATAAAAATGTATCTACTTCACCGTCGCCCGCACCACCGACAACTCCGGTGCCGATGTCCGCCGCTGACTCAAATACCGCGTACAACTCACCCGCAAGAACGAGGCGAAGTTCACCACCTCCCCTCGGTAGTCCATCACCTCTTCATACAACTTGGCGATCAACTGGTTGGTGGTCATGCCATCGACTTCGGCGATTTCGCTGAGGATGTCCCAGAACTGATTTTCCAGACGCAGGGTGGTGACCACCCCGCAGATGCGCAGCGAGCGGGAGCGCGATTCGTAGAGAATCGGATCGGCTTTGACATACAGCTCGCACATGGACAGGTCCCCCGTTACAGCGTGATTTTGGTGCCCAGCAACCCGAGGAACCCGGCGAGCCAGCTCGGGTGGGCGGGCCAGGCCGGCGCGGTGGCCAGATTGCCCTGAACGTGGCCTTCCGTCACCGGGATATCGATGAACGTACCGCCGGCCAGGCGTACCTCCGGCGCACAGGCGGGGTAAGCGCTGCACTCGCGACCTTCGAGAATCCCCGCCGCTGCCAGCAATTGCGCGCCATGGCACACAGCGGCGATCGGCTTGCCGGCCTTGTCGAAATCACGTACCAGTTCCAGGACTTTTTCGTTCAGGCGCAGGTACTCCGGCGCACGACCGCCTGGCACCAACAATGCGTCGTAATCGGCGGCATTGACCTTGGCAAAATCGAAGTTCAGAGCAAACAGGTGACCGGGTTTCTCGCTGTAGGTCTGGTCGCCTTCGAAGTCATGAATCGCCGTACGCACGGTCTGGCCAGCGGTTTTGTCCGGGCAGACGGCGTGCACCGTATGGCCGACCATCAGCAGCGCCTGGAATGGCACCATCACTTCATAGTCTTCGACGTAATCACCAACCAGCATCAGAATTTTTTTAGCTGCCATGGGGAGGACTCCTCTGGGAAACGTGGGCATGCAGGAGTATTCAAGGTAGTCCTTATCCGCAGGGGTGGGTAATAACCGACTACTACGGACACTGCGCTTTTGTGGCGAGGGAGCTTGCTCCCGCTGGGCTGCGAAGCGGCCCCTTGCGTCTTATTTTGAGAAAGCGTGCGCAGGTTTGACGACTGCTGCGCAGCCGAGCGGGAGCAAGCTCCCTCGCCACAGGGGTTTTACCGCAAACTGTACGGATAACTCTGCGCCTAGCTGTAACAGCGCGGAATGCGTCATTTATGGCTAGATGAAGGCACTTCCCATCACCCAAGATTCTGGTTGCCATCATGTCCTCCCGCGAAAACACCGGCATGGCCCTGGGCCTGCTCGGCGTCGTCATCTTCAGCCTCACCCTGCCTTTCACACGAATCGTCGTGCAGGAACTTCATCCGCTGCTCAATGGCCTGGGCCGAGCGCTGTTCGCGGCCGTTCCGGCGGCGTTGCTGTTGCTGTGGCGGCGGGAGAAATGGCCGACCTGGAAACAAATCAAAGGCCTGAGCCTGGTGATCGCCGGGGTGATTCTCGGCTTCCCGGTGTTGTCAGCCTGGGCCATGCAAACCTTGCCGGCGTCCCACGGTGCACTGGTCAACGGTTTGCAACCGCTGTGCGTGGCGTTGTACGCCGCCTGGTTGTCCCATGAACGTCCGTCGAAAGCCTTCTGGGCCTGCGCCGCGCTGGGCAGTGCGCTGGTGCTCGGGTATGCGCTGATCAGTGGTGCCGGCAGCATTCAGGCGGGTGATTTGTTGATGCTCGGGGCGATTGCCGTGGGCGGCTTGGGATACGCCGAAGGTGGTCGGTTGGCCAAGGAGATGGGCGGCTGGCAGGTGATCTGCTGGGCGCTGGTGTTGTCGACGCCACTTTTGATCGGCCCGGTGGTGTATCTGGCGCTGCAACATCAGGGCGAAATCTCGGCCAAGACCTGGTGGGCCTTCGGTTACGTCTCGCTGTTTTCGCAGTTCATTGGTTTCTTTGCCTGGTATGCCGGGTTGGCCATGGGCGGGATTGCCCGGGTCAGTCAGATCCAGTTGCTGCAGATTTTCTTCACCATCGCTTTTTCGGCGCTGTTTTTCGGGGAGCACGTCGAGCCGGTGACGTGGTTGTTTGCCGGTGGGGTGATTGTGACGGTGATGCTGGGGCGCAAGACGGCAGTCAAACCCGCCCGCGTCGCCACCGCCTAAACCCTGTAGGAGCCGGCTTGCTGGCGATGGCGTCATGTCAGTCAACACTCATGTCGCTGACACACCATCGCCAGCAAGCCGGCTCCTACAAGGGATCAGAGATAGCCGTCGGCCCGCAGCAGGGTTTCCAGGCAATGCTCGCGGATGTGGTAGAAATCCTTCAGTTCCTGGATCTTCGCCAACAGCTGGGCCGGATCAACCGGCTCGGCGCGTTTGACCGCCAGGATCATCTTGTTCTTGTTGGTGTGGTCCAGCGAGATGAACTCGAACACCTTGGTCTCGTAACCGCAAGCTTCAAGGAACAGCGCACGCAAACTGTCGGTGACCATTTCAGCCTGCTGGCCCAGGTGCAAGCCGTATTGCAGCATCGGCTTGAGCAGCACCGGGCTCTGGATTTGCAGGCGAATCTGTTTGTGGCAGCACGGCGAGCACATGATGATCGACGCCCCGGAGCGGATGCCCGTGTGAATCGCGTAGTCAGTGGCGATGTCGCAGGCGTGCAGCGCGATCATCACGTCCAGCTCACTCGGCGCCACGCTGCGCACGTCACCGCACTTGAACACCAGCCCCGGATGCTCAAGCTTGGCTGCCGCGGCGTTGCACAGGGTGACCATGTCTTCACGCAGCTCGACGCCAGTCACTTCGCCTTCGGCGTTCAGGGTGTTGCGCAGGTAGTCGTGGATGGCGAAGGTCAGGTAACCCTTGCCCGAACCGAAGTCAGCCACTCGTACCGGTTTGTCCAGCGCCAGCGGCGACGAGGTCAGCGCATGGCTGAACACTTCGATGAACTTGTTGATCTGCTTCCACTTGCGCGACATCGCCGGGATCAGCTCGTGCTTGCTGTTGGTCACGCCGAGATCGGCGAGGAACGGTCGGTTCAGGTCGAGAAAGCGGTTTTTCTCGCGGTTATGCTCGGCGGACGGTACTTCGCGCAATTGCTGAGGCTTGCTCTTGAACAGCGAAGACTTGCCCTTTTTGCTGTATTCGAGCTGGGCTTCGTCTGTCAGCGCCAGCAAATGCGCATTTTTGAACGAGGCCGGCAACAGCTCGGCAATGCTCGCCACGCCTTCGGCCAGCGGCAGGTTTTTGGTGATGTCGCGGGTTTTGTAGCGGTAGACGAAAGACAAGCAAGGCTGCGTCTTGACCGTCACCGGTTTGATGATAATCCGCTGCAGATCGGTTTCGTCGCCAACGTACTTGGCCAGCACCAGTTTGATGAAGGCGTTCTGCTCGAGGCTGCTTTGCAGCAGGTCGATGAACTGGGCGTGATGATCCGGCGCGAGGCTGGCGGGAGTGGCGGTGACAGACATGAAAAAAACGGCCTCAGGCGGGGCGGATCGAGAATGGCGGGTATTTTAGGGGGGATGGCGTCAAGGAACACGCGGTTATTTGCTGAACGGCAAGAATTCTGTGGCGAGGGAGCTTGTCGGAACGCCGCACCGTCCCGCTCGACTGCGAAGCGGTCGCAAGGAAAACAATCAGGATTTTCTGAATAGTTGTGTTTGCCGGTTTTTGGGGCTGCTTCGCAGCCCAGCGGGAGCAAGCTCCCTCGCCACAATAGGGATTGTCAGTACAGATCAGCCGAGCACCACCAATCGATTCGGCAACTCATTACGCACATGGGTCACCGGCACATGCACCTTGAGCAACTCGCCGCAGGCTTCGACGCAACTGACAAACCCTTGCAGCGTCTGCCCCTGCCGCACCTGCTGGGTGAAGGCGGCGACAATCGCGTCCCAGTTCTTATTGTCGAGGCGGCTGGAAATGCCCTCATCCACCAGAATTTCCACATAACGCTCGGCTTCCGAGACAAAGATCAGCATGCCGGTGCTGCCCACGGTGTGGTGCAGGTTTTGCTCCAGGAACTGCCGGCGTGCCAGGTTGGAAGCGCGCCAGTGGCGCACCGAACGCGGGATCAGGTGGGTGGTGATTTTTGGCACCCGGAACAGCAGGCACAACACGATGAAAGTGATCCATTGCACCAGCAACAGGCTGTGCATAGTCAGCCAGCCTGTCAGGTAATGCACGACACCCGGCACCACCAGCGCCAGCAGGCTGGCCCAGAGTAGCGGGATGTACGCATAGTCGTCGGCGCGGGCGGCGAGCACGGTCACCAGTTCGGCGTCGGTGTCGCGCTCGACCCGGGCAATCGCTTCGGCGACTTTGCGTTGTTCGTGTTCAGTCAGTAATGCCATGTTTTAAAAACGCCCATTCATTATTGTTTTCTCACCAGCCGCCCGACGATCCACCGC
>NZ_JAGYGD010000037.1:0-62692 GCF_019947275.1 Pseudomonas sp. GL-RE-29 | reverse complement strand
ACAACGCGGCAATGGCGGCTTGTCGATCTCCAATCTGGAAACCTTTTTATGAGTCCTATCTGGCCAGAGGCCTGGCAAAAACCCAAGCCCTGGTCATCCTCGCGCGCAAGCTGTGCCGGGTGGCATTCGCTCTCATGAAAAACCAGAGCGAATACCAGCCGAATTTAAGGCTGCAGGGTTCCCCTGCAACATAGAATCTCCCACAGGGATTGGTGTACAGGGTCCAAATCGCAGGCAAAAAAAAAGGCAACCGAAGTTGCCCAAAATGCCTTGCGTGCTCATTACATCCAGAACGACCTGCGGTTATTTCCGCTTGTGCGAATCCTTCCAGATAAAAAATCCGAATCCTGCAAAAAATACAAACATGAGGCTGACAGTCAGCACTCCGGCGATCACCACGTTGTCGAAAAACATGACGCGTCTCCTGTACTTGCCCTGTTGCGATAGGGCTAAGTTAATCAAACGGGCAGGAGAAAATATTGACCGGGATCAATGTCGCCACAAACTGGGCGAAAGGAAGGGGAACAACTGACCTGCATCAATAGATGCAGGTGGTTTCAACGTTTCTTGGGTTTGTTTTTCGGCTTTTTCTTGGCCTTGCCCAACGGCATGGCTTGCTCGAATGCCTGACGCACTTCATTCAGGCGCTTGTCATTGAGGTCATGGACACGCTTGGCGCGTTCGGCGTTGAGGTCGATCAGCTTGTCGTCTTGGCTCATGGCAGTCAGTGCATCGCTTGAATTGAGATTTCGCTGCCGCTTCATTCGGCAGGATTGTGCCAATAATGCGGTCTGACGACGGCGCTGACCAGTCGCCAGCTCAAATCTCGATATCGACCCACAAGCCCTGACGGGGCTGATCGTCCATCAGTGGCGCCACCGGAACGGTGTTGTCGGCATTCAGTTCTTCACCGGGAATCGCCAGGTGCGCTTCGGGGTCATCATCGGCCTCACGACGGCGCCGCTCGCGCTCCTGCTGCTTGCGCTGTTCCTCGCGCAACAGCAAGGTGGCTTCTTCAGGATCGCGATTTTTCAGGTCGATGGTGCTGTCGCTGGAGCTCTCTTGCATCGGCACCACGGGCGCGATGTCCGGGCGCGGACGAATCGGATCGTGCTGTGACGTGATCGGCACGGCACTCAGTGGCAGCATCGGTGGCAGCATATTTATTGATCTCCTGTCAGCAAGCTGTCGGCTGCGGGGATGGCGACTTGAGCCATCGGTCGCAAACTGTGACCCAATCGGCACTGTGGAGTGCCCTTTCGCAAGAAAAACTGCATCCTGCTTCAACTTGCGGCTTGTAGCTTAAAGCTTGCCGCTGCTCCTATTCTTTTGGCCCTCAAGCCCTCATTCCGTTAAGATAGCCCGCTTTTTCAAGGTGGGAGTCAGGCAGCATGGCGCAGCAGTATCAACCGGGGCAACGCTGGATCAGTGACAGCGAAGCCGAGCTGGGTTTGGGCACCGTTCTGGCACAGGACGGCCGCTTGTTGACCGTGCTCTACCCGGCCACTGGCGAGACTCGCCAGTACGCGCTACGGAATGCGCCCCTGACCCGCGTGCGATTTTCGCCGGGTGACTCCATCACTCACTTCGAAGGCTGGAAACTGACCGTTCGCGAAGTCGACGATGTCGACGGCCTGCTGGTCTACCACGGCCTCAACGCGCAGAACGAAGTGGTCACTCTGCCGGAAACTCAACTGTCGAACTTCATCCAGTTCCGCCTGGCCAGCGACCGATTGTTCGCCGGGCAGATCGACCCGCTCGCCTGGTTCTCCCTGCGCTACAACACCCTCGAACACACCAGCCGCCAATTGCAGTCGTCGCTGTGGGGCCTGGGTGGCGTTCGTGCTCAACCGATCGCACACCAACTGCACATCGCCCGCGAAGTGGCCGACCGTATCGCGCCACGGGTTTTGTTGGCGGACGAAGTGGGTCTGGGTAAAACCATCGAAGCCGGTCTGGTGATCCATCGCCAACTGCTCTCGGGCCGCGCCAATCGCGTACTGATCCTGGTGCCGGAGAACCTGCAGCACCAATGGCTGGTGGAAATGCGCCGCCGTTTCAACCTGCAAGTCGCGCTGTTCGACGAAGAACGCTTCATCGAAAGCGATGCCTCCAACCCGTTCGAAGACACTCAGCTCGCGCTGGTGGCACTGGAATGGCTGGTGGAAGACGAAAAAGCCCAGGACGCGCTCTTCGCCGCCGGCTGGGACATGCTGGTGGTCGACGAAGCGCACCACCTGGTGTGGCACGAAGATCAGGCCAGCCCTGAATACTCGCTGGTCGAGCAACTCGCCGAAACCATTCCTGGCGTGCTGCTGTTGACCGCAACGCCAGAGCAATTGGGCCAGGACAGCCACTTCGCTCGTCTGCGCCTGCTCGATCCGAACCGTTTCCATGACCTGCACGCCTTCCGCGCCGAGAGCGAAAACTATCGCCCGGTGGCCGAAGCCGTTCAGGAGTTGCTGGAGAAGGGTCGCCTGTCGCCAGAAGCACACAAGACTATCCATGGTTTCCTCGGCAACGAAGGCGAAGCCTTGCTGACCGCCGTCAACGATGGCGACACCGAAGCCAGCGCCCGTCTCGTGCGTGAGCTGCTGGACCGCCACGGCACCGGCCGCGTGCTGTTCCGCAACACCCGCGCCGCCGTGCAGGGTTTCCCGGAACGCAAACTGCACCCGTACCCGCTGCCGTGCCCCGACGAATACCTCGAACTGCCGCTGGGCGATCACGCTGAGCTGTACCCGGAAGTCAGCTTCCAGGCCCAGCCGGACGCCAACGAAGAAGAACGCTGGTGGAAATTCGACCCGCGTGTCGAGTGGTTGATCGACACCCTGAAGATGCTCAAGCGCACCAAAGTGCTGGTGATCTGCGCCCACGCCGAAACCGCCATGGACCTGGAAGACGCCCTGCGCGTGCGTTCCGGCATTCCGGCCACGGTGTTCCACGAAGGCATGAACATCCTTGAGCGTGACCGCGCTGCCGCTTACTTCGCCGACGAAGAATTTGGCGCGCAAGTGCTGATCTGTTCGGAAATCGGCAGTGAAGGCCGCAACTTCCAGTTCTCCCATCACCTGGTGCTGTTCGACCTGCCGTCCCACCCGGACTTGCTGGAACAACGTATCGGTCGTCTGGACCGGATCGGCCAGAAGCACATCATCGAACTGCACGTGCCGTACCTGGAAACCAGCCCGCAAGAGCGCCTGTTCCAGTGGTACCACGAAGCGCTGAACGCGTTCCTCAACACTTGCCCGACCGGCAACGCCTTGCAACACCAGTTCGGCCCGCGCCTGCTGCCGTTGCTGGAAGAGGCCGACGATGGCGAGTGGCAAGCCCTGATCGACGAAGCCCGCACCGAGCGTGAGCGTCTGGAAGCCGAGTTGCACACCGGCCGTGACCGCTTGCTGGAACTCAACTCCGGTGGCGCCGGCGAAGGTGATGCGCTGGTCGAGGACATTCTTGAGCAAGACGATCAGTTCACCCTGCCGATTTATATGGAAACCCTGTTCGACGCATTCGGCATCGACAGCGAAGACCATTCGGAAAACGCCCTGATCCTCAAGCCGAGCGAGAAAATGCTCGACGCCAGCTTCCCCCTGGGCGACGACGAAGGCGTGACCATCACCTACGACCGCAACCAGGCGCTGTCTCGCGAAGACATGCAGTTCATTACCTGGGAACACCCGATGGTGCAGGGCGGCATGGACCTGGTGCTGTCCGGTTCCATGGGCAACACCGCCGTGGCGCTGATCAAGAACAAGGCGTTGAAACCCGGCACCGTGTTGCTCGAACTGCTCTACGTCAGCGAAGTGGTTGCTCCGCGCTCGCTGCAACTGGGCCGTTACTTGCCGCCGGCCGCGCTGCGTTGCCTGCTCGATCCAAACGGTAACGATCTGGCGGCCCGAGTGTCGTTCGAGACCTTGAACGATCAACTGGAAAGCGTGCCGCGCGCCAGCGCCAACAAGTTCATCCAGGCCCAGCGCGATCAGCTGACGCCGCGGATCAACGCCGGCGAAGAAAAAATCACCCCGCGTCATGCCGAACGTGTGGCTGAAGCACAACGTCGCCTGGCCGCTGATACCGACGAAGAACTGGCGCGCCTGACCGCGTTGCAAGCGGTCAACCCGACCGTACGCGACAGCGAACTGGTTGCCCTGCGTAAACAACGCGAACAAGGCCTGGCCATGCTCGACAAGGCTGCGCTGCGACTGGAAGCGATTCGGGTGTTGGTAGCGGGTTAAGCCCCCTGCCCTACCGGTAATAAACAAGGCCCGCAGCAATGCGGGCCTTTTTTTGGGGTGGGTCGCGCGCCCCCGTAGGAGCCGGCTTGCTGGCGATGGTCGTTAACGATGACGCGTATGGTCTGGTTAAACGCGCCGCATCCAATCGCTAGCAAGCCGGCTCCTACAGGTTTTGCGTGATTGCTACAAAGCCGCTGCCGTTGCAACCTCAGGCCCAACCACTGCCACCAACCCCTCCTTCATCCGCATGGCATCCTGCACAAAACACCGCGAAGCCAGCACCAGAAACACCATGGTGAAAAACAGCGCCACCGGGATCAGGTACATCGCATCATGCAGGCCTACGGCCTTGAACGCTTCGGTCATCTGCTCGGCACCGGCCGAAAGCATGGCTGTGTGGGCAAAGTGGTCGGACAACGCACCGACCACCACTGGCCCCAACCCACCGCCCAACAGATACAAGCCAGCAAAGAACAAGGCCATGGCCGTGGCGCGCAAGCGCGGCTCGACCACGTCCTGAATCGCCGTGTAGACGCAGGTGTAAAAGTTATAGGCAAACAACCACCCCAGACTGAACACGGCCACGAATACGCCGATTTCGATGCGTCCCGAATGCAGCGCCCACGCTGTGCACACGGTAGAGATGATGAGGCTGAACGCGGCAAACAATAGACGTCCGTTGGCTACACGCTGGTGGATCTTGTCCGCCACCCAGCCGCCCAGTGTCAGGCCGAACAACCCGGTCACACCGACGATCACCCCGGTCGCCACCGCAGCCTCCTGCAACGGCATCAGGAAATAGCGTTGCAGCATGGGCACCAGAAACGAGTTGCAGGCATAGGTGGCGAAGTTGAAACACAACCCGGCCATCACCAGCCACAGAAACGTCGGCACCGCCAGCACCCGGCGGATCGGCCGGTCAATCTTCTCCTGCGACACCTGCACGCTTTCCGCCGCGCCGCGTTTCGGCTCCTTGATGAAAAACATGAAGATCGCCAGGATCAGCCCCGGCACGGCGGCAATAAAGAACGGCGCCCGCCAGCTGTCGAACGCCTTGACCATCGCACCGATGGTGAAGAATGCCAGCAACAACCCAAGCGGCAAGCCGAGCATGAAAATGCCCATGGCCCGCGCCCGACGGTGAGCCGGAAACAAGTCGCCAATCAGCGAGTTGGCGGCCGGTGCATAACTGGCTTCACCGATGCCCACGCCCATGCGCACGATCAGGAAACTCCAGAAACTACCCACCATCCCGTTGACCGCCGTCAGCCCGCTCCAGACCGCCAGGCCCCAACCCATCAGCTTGCTGCGCGAGCCGGTATCGGCCATGCGCCCCAGCGGCAGGCCGGCGATGGCGTAGACGAGGGTGAACGCCGTGCCGATGATCCCCAGCTGAAAGTCGCTGAGGTGCCATTCCATGCGGATCGGTTCGATGATGATGGCCGGGATGGTGCGGTCGAAAAAGTTAAACAGGTTGGCCAGGAACAGCAGGAACAGAATGCGCCAGGCATTCGCCGCTTGGGTCGAGTTCTGCATGGGTCCGTCTCTTTATTGTTATGGGGGGCTTCACTGCCACCGGGAACCTGCAATCTAGTCAGGCCGGCCTGAGCTGTCTGTAATTATTCGTAAAGCTGATACCGCACCATGGAAGCTGACGCTGCCCATGCAACTGGTTATTTCCAATTGCTCTAAAGTCCATTCCAAAAAGAGTAGGGATCAATTAGCCATCACGGCTTGCGTTCAGCGCATGGCCTCTATACTCCAAGACATTCGCCAGCGCTCATTGCGCCGGCCAGACATATACGACGGGGCATGCGATGGAGTGGCTTGGTCTGCATTTCATTACCGAGCTGCCAGAGAGTGGGCAGGTCATACTCAATTGCTTACATGACCCTTTTCTGGTGTTACTGGCTTATCTCGTCGCTTGTGTTGGCAGCTTCGCCACACTGGATATGGCGGATCGGCTTGCGCATGCGGAGAAACCCGCTTCTCAGCGGCTCTGGCGGTGGGTCGGTGCCGGATGTCTCGCGGGCGGGATCTGGGCCATGCACTTCATCGGCATGCTGGCGTTCCAGGCGCCGATCACCGTCCACTACCAACTGCCCGTCACCCTTGTCTCTCTGCTGATCGCCTTGGTCACGGCGTGGTGGGCGATGCGCACCCTCAGCCTCCCGGCCCTGAATTTCGGGCACTGCGTCAAGGCTTCGATCTGGATCGGCCTGGGCATTGCCACCATGCATTACGTGGGCATGTCCGCCATGCGCTCGCAAGCGATCATCTATTATCAGCCGGCGTTGTTTGCCCTCTCCGTCGTGATCGCAATGTTTGCCAGCCTTGCGGCGCTGCTGCTGGCGAGCTATTTGCGCAAGGGCGCCGGGATGTTCCATCAATTGCTCAAGTACAGCGCCAGCCTGGTGCTCGGGGCAGGCATCGTCAGCATGCATTTCACCGGCATGGCCGCCTTCAACCTGGTATTGCCCCCCGGCAGCCTCATGACGCAACCGGGGGAAAACAATCACCTGCAACTGGGGCTGACGGTCGCGGTCATGACCCTGCTGATCATCGGCAGCAGCATCAGCGCCGCCCTGGCGGACAAGAAGCTGCAAAACAAGGAACGCGACCTGCAGCGGGTCAATTCGCTGCTGAGTCAACTGGACCAGGCGCGCCTGTCGCTGCAACAGGTTGCGCACTACGACGCCTTGACCAACCTGATCAACCGCCGCGGCTTCAACCAGATCTTCGCCGAGAAGCTCGCCGAGAAATCCCGCGAAGGTGGCATGCTCGCCGTGCTTTTCCTCGACATCGACCATTTCAAACGGATCAACGACAGCCTCGGCCATGACGCTGGCGATGAACTGCTCAAGGTGCTCGCCCACCACATCAAAGCGTCCATACGCAGCGACGAAGACGTGGTGGCGCGCTTCGGTGGCGATGAGTTCTGCCTTCTCATCAACCTGCAAGATCGCGAAGAGGCTCGCCAGCTGGCCCAGCGCATCATGCTGAGAATGAAGGCCCCGATTGAGCTGGCCGGCCGGCGCATGGTGATGACCACCAGCATTGGCATCAGCCTGTTTCCGCACGATGGCAGGACCTGCGAAGAGCTGCTGAAAAACGCCGATCTGGCGCTGTACCAGTCCAAGGGCAACGGCCGCAATGGCCTGAATTTCTTCAGTGCCAATCTCAAGGTACGGGCCACGCTGGAGTTGCAACTGGAAGAGGAACTGCGCCGCGCACTGCACGAAGACACCGGCCTGATGCTCTTTTACCAACCGATTTACGACTTGAAAACCGGCCAGGTCAACAAGCTTGAAGCATTGATTCGCTGGCAACACCCCGTGCATGGGTTCCTGACACCGGACCGCTTCATTGCCATCGCCGAAGCCAACGGCCTGATCGCCGAGCTGGACAACTGGGTGCTGCGAAAGGCCTGCGAAGACCTGGCCGAGTTGTCTCGTCAGGGCTGCGAGGAACTGAAGATTGCGGTGAATTGCTCGCCCCTGAACCTGGCCCGCGAAGAACTGGCCGATGAGATCGAGCGGGCGCTGCGCAACGCCGGCGTGGCACCCCAGCGGCTGGAGCTGGAGGTGACCGAAAACGCCCTGATGGGCAACATCGCCGATACGTTGGTGCTGCTACGCCAGATTCGTGACCTCGGCGTCTCGCTGTCGATCGACGACTTCGGCACCGGCTATTCATCCCTGGCCTACCTCAAGCGCCTGCCGCTCAACACGCTGAAGATCGATCGCTCATTCATTCAGGAGATCCCCAAGTCCATCCAGGACATGGAAATCGTCCAGGCCATTATCGCCATGGCCCACACCCTGCATTTACAGGTGGTGACCGAGGGCGTCGAAACGTTTGAGCAGTACCAGTTTCTGGAACACCAGGGTTGCGATTTCGTCCAGGGTTACCTGCTCAGTCGGCCGGTGCCGCTGGTTGACTTGCATCCTGTCCTGAACGAAATCAACCAGCGCAAGCAGTCGTACACGGTCATGCCATTGAGTCTGGTTCACGGTACATCTGCACTAATGTAGAAGGGTCTTTTTCCAGGAATCCCTGGCTCCCGTGCAGTCGCATCAGTTGTGCGGCCAAGCCGCTGATCGGTGTTGCCGATCCTTGTTCGCGGGAAAACTTCACCGCTGTATCCAGATCCTTGAGCAAGGTTCGCACGTGCCACTTGACCGGTTCGAAACGGCTCTCGGCCATTTGCGGGGCGAGGATCTGCAAGGGTTTTGAATCGGCAAAACCTCCGGCCAGCGCCTCGGCGATCAGGCTTGCGTCGACTCCGGATCGCTCCGCCAGCGCCACCACTTCGGCAATCACCAGTGCATTGCAGGCGACGATCATCTGATTGCACGCCTTGGTCACCTGACCGGCGCCGACAGCGCCCATGTGGGTCACTCGCTGCCCAAGGCTCAACAAAACCGGTTTGACCCGCTCAAGATCCGTCGCAATACCACCGACCATGATTGCCAGGCTGCCAGCCTCGGCGCCGACCACGCCGCCGGAAACCGGTGCATCCAGCCAGCCCATGCCTGATTTGCTGACAAGCTCTGCTGCCATTTCCCGCGTCGCAGTAGGCTCCAGGCTGGAAAAATCCACCAGCAACTGACCACTTTTCGCACCGCTGACAATGCCCGCCTTGCCGAAAACCACCTCACGAACCACCGCCGTGTCGGCCAGACACAACATCACCACATCGGCGTTCTGGCACAACTCGGCCGGTGTGGCGACCTGCCGTGCACCGGCATCCACCAGTGGCGCGCATTTGTCCGGGTTACGGTTCCACACCGTCAGCGGATAACCCGCCGCGAGCAAACGCCGGCACATTGGCAAGCCCATCAGCCCGATTCCGGCGAACCCCAACGAAGGTAGCGTTGACATCATTTGGCCTCCTTTTGATTAAAGATCGCTGAATAGTGGCCGATTCATCATGACTTAGGAAAGGATTCCCCCGAGCGACGTTCAGGCCAAAGTGCTGACGCTCGGGACAAATACGCGCTGCTAAAAGACGCGATTTCTCATTCCGTGACGGTTCGACGACTGCATGTCGGCCAACCAACCAGCCCAGGTACATGGCGAACAATGACTTCTAAAAATAACCCGGCGACTGCGGTACCCGACCTGACTTTGAGCCCTGCGGCCAACAGCCCTGCCCTGACACCGTCGAAGCCATTGCCCCCGTCACGCCCGCTGGCGACCCAGCAATACCTGTATTTCACCGAAACCAACACCGACCGCATCCTCGATAACCTCGACGGCCTGCGTGACATGGTATTTCCGCGCCCACCGCATCTGGACGGCGACAACGAGCAGCATAACGATCAGGAATTCCCGTCGGTGTGCCTGATCGGTCTCGGCCGCTGCGGTTCGAACATCGCACTGGATGTCGCGGAGCTGGTGTACAACGCCCGCAAGTTCTACCTCAACGAATTCAACAACGAAGATCGCCTGTCGCCGGACAAACGCTACGCCGAAAAGGGCTACAGCCCGGCGCAATGGATTCGCAACAACCTGCGTCTGGGGCAGAACAAGGCCACCAAACCGGTGTTTCTGGTCGAGCCACTGGTGATGCTCGGCGACCTGGACAAAGACATCGCCGGTCGCATCCGCTTCTCGCGCAAGGGCGAAAAGAGCGGCTTCCTGCGCGACTACAGCAAAATGAAAATCATGGACTTGTCGGAAGTCCACGCCGGTGGCGCCGGTAACGCGCCGATCCTCGGCCAGTACCTGGCGAAGATCATCCTGAACAAGGACACCCAGCGTTTCTCCAGCCCTGACTGGAAGATGATCCACTCGTACCTGATCGACAGCTGCGGCATCAAGGCCAACCAATCCCGCCTGTATTTCTCGATCTTCAGTGCCGGCGGCGGTACCGGTTCGGGCATGGCTTCCGAGTTCGGCCTGGCCCAGCAGCACTCGTACATGAACAAGACGTTCGACACCAAGCCGATGGACGAGCACGACAGCAAAAGCGGCCACTCCTTCGTTTTCGAGCCGATCTTCACCAGCGGCATCTGCGTGCTGCCGAACATTTCCGATCATCGCAGTGAAATGTCCGAAGCGCTGCACATCAACGCCGGTCGCCTGTTGTGCAAATACCTGTCGGAGGAGTGGGACTTCTCCTACAACTTCGCCAATGAAGACAGCAGCGAAGCCAGCGTCATGGGCCGTATCCGCCCATGGAACGCGATGATGCTGATCTCCAACGACATCATGCGTTACGCCGAAGAGAGCGATGACGGCAACATCCAGAACATTGATGTCAATGCGATGGAGAAGCACGCCAACCAATACATCTCGCAGCAGATCTTCAACATTCTGACAGCGCAAGCGGTCACGACTGACTACGATCAGAACTATTTCCGTCGTGCCGGCATCGACATCGGCGAAACCATTCGCCTGGATGCCAACGACCTGTTCATGAGTCTGGCCGGCCCGGTGGCGATTGCCTACGCTGAATCCGTCGTACCGGAAACCCCGCCGCCGAGCAGCGACAAGTTCAAGGTGTTCGAAAAAGAGCCGCAGCGCCTGAACATCGACGACCTGTTCTTCCGCTCCATCGACCTGCCGCACTTCAACAAAGTCACTCAGGCCATCGAAGGCATCAGCCTGCTGCCGATCGAATCCAAGCGCTATCGCGCATCGCTGGAGCAGTACAAGAATTCTGGCTATGACGCGGCAGCCCTGCACGACCTGCACTTCTTCAAGAACTGCTCGTCGGTGGTGTCGATCGTTTCGCTGCCAAAGGACTACAAACTGTCCTACATGGACCTGAACCGGTTGAAGACGCACCTCAACAACCTGTTCCCCAACACCACGCTCAAGCGTTATGCGCTGGTGATCGGCGCCTCGGCCAACCTGTCGCTGACTACCCTGATCGCCAAGAGCCCGTGCCTGTCCGACGATTTCCTGACGCTGATCGTAGCTTTCATCAAGCGTTGCTTCGCGCGCAGCCCGTACCGTTTCGACGAGACCCTGGACAATTCGATGCTGGACTTCATCATCAATGAAGAATTCGACGAAGACCGCATTGACGACTTGCTCAACGAATTCGAGAACCCGGCGAAGATTCTCGATACCAACTGGTACGCGATCAAACCGATGTACGAGAAGAAGTACCGCGAGCTGATCAACGACAAAGACAAGTTCGTCTCGATCAACGACATCCGCCTGTCCCGGGATTGCGTGAAGAAAGCGATCAAGTACCTGCGTGAGATCTACCGTCATCGCATCGGCAAGACCAAGGTTATTTCGCTGAATAACCATACGGGCAAGACTTTCTCGGTCTGATCCAGAACCGAGTTGCCCCAGTCGCAGGCAAGC
This sequence comes from Pseudomonas sp. GL-RE-29, assembly GCF_019947275.1. Taxonomy (NCBI): domain Bacteria; kingdom Pseudomonadati; phylum Pseudomonadota; class Gammaproteobacteria; order Pseudomonadales; family Pseudomonadaceae; genus Pseudomonas; species Pseudomonas sp. GL-RE-29. The sequence goes on along the minus strand of NZ_JAGYGD010000037.1, from coordinate 51,128 downwards.
CAGCTCCCACTGGTTCGTGGCGTACACATTATTCGTGAACGCTCCGGGGCATTGTGGGGCCTGGCTTGCCAGCGATGAGGCCCTGAAATTCACTGAAGATTTCAGCCACTCCAACATCCAGAAACAATTGAGCAGCCCTCAGGCTGCCCTCTCAACTGTTCCCGTTACGTTTACGTCACCGTGAGGCTGTGGCCTTTCTCTACGGCAACGTGCCATCACGCTACTCGGCTACACACTTTCCATCGACAAACCTGCGCACCAATCAGGTGCAACCCGTCAAGCTTGCGCTCGTTCCTGGATCATAATCCACGGCGAAACCACCACCGCCCACAGCTCAGGATCGCGTTCGAAGAGATCCAGCGCCCGCGTTTCAGAGAGCTTGGCGACTGTGTCGGCGGCCAGCCAGGCGGCCACTTTCTCGCTGTCATCCGTGGCTATGGCTTCAGCGGCGGCGATCAAATCCAGACCAGGATCGACCCACAATAGGGCACCCTTGGCGAAGAACGGCTCCAGCTCTTTCCAGGTAATAGATGCGGTTTCACCAAGCAGCTTGGCATAGAGGGTGCTAGGTTCTTGATTCATGGGTCCTGTCCGAAAAGAAATCGACGCAATGATAACGTTGGTGGTCTGGCAGAAAAACCCGGATGCAATTTGTATAACTGAACGAAAAGAGCAGGAAAGCCAAGGAATGCACGGAATCTGGCTATAAGCCCGTCAAAGCCCCGCCGCAATTCTGTCTTTTTCATTCAAAAACGCGACACCCCCAAGTTTTGCCCCCCGGCGCCAGCTTCCCAGGCTGACAATCGGCGCTCTACACTGTACCGGTACAGTTGCCGAGGGGCTTTTCCGGGGATGTCGTCGATATCTGACCCGGTTCTGCCGCCCTGAGGCGCCAGGACTATAAAAACTACAACAGTAAGAGTGGAGCACTATGACTAAGGCTACTAAGCAGATTTCCAAACTGTTTGCCGCTATGGTTCTGGCCGGGGTTGCCAGCCATTCGTTCGCAGCTGACACCATCAAGATCGGCATCGCCGGCCCTAAAACCGGTCCTGTAGCCCAATACGGCGACATGCAGTTCAGCGGCGCCAAAATGGCCATTGAACAGATCAACGCCAAAGGCGGCGTAGACGGCAAGAAGCTCGAAGCCGTTGAATACGATGACGCCTGTGATCCAAAACAAGCGGTAGCGGTCGCGAACAAAGTCGTCAACGACGGCGTCAAGTTCGTCGTTGGCCACCTGTGCTCCAGCTCCACCCAACCGGCTTCGGACATCTACGAAGACGAAGGCGTGATCATGATCACCCCGGCTGCCACCAGCCCGGACATCACCGCCCGTGGTTACAAAATGGTGTTCCGCACCATCGGTCTGGACAGCGCCCAGGGCCCTGCCGCCGGTAACTACATTGCCGACTTCGTAAAACCGAAAATCGTTGCTGTCCTGCACGACAAACAGCAATACGGTGAAGGCATCGCCACCGCCGTGAAACAGACTCTCGAGAAGAAAGGCGTCAAGGTTGCCGTGTTCGAAGGCATCAACGCCGGAGACAAAGACTTCTCGTCGATGATCTCCAAACTCAAGCAAGCCAACGTCGACTTCGTCTACTACGGCGGCTACCACCCGGAGCTGGGTCTGATCCTGCGTCAATCCCAGGAAAAAGGCCTGAAAGCCAAGTTCATGGGTCCGGAAGGCGTGGGTAACGACTCCATTTCGCAGATCGCCAAAGACGCTTCCGAAGGCCTGCTGGTGACCCTGCCGAAGTCCTTCGACCAGGATCCGGCCAACGTTGCCCTGGCTGATGCGTTCAAAGCCAAGAAAGAAGATCCAAGCGGTCCGTTCGTGTTCCCGGCTTACTCGGCTGTGACCGTGATCGCCGACGGCATCAAGGCTGCCAAGTCCGAAGACACTGCCAAAGTGGCTGCAGAAATCCACAAAGGCACCTTCAAGACCCCTACCGGCGACCTGAGCTTCGACGACAAGGGCGACCTGAAAGACTTCAAATTTGTGGTTTACGAGTGGCACTTCGGCAAACCAAAAACTGAAGCCAAGCCTCAGTAAGGCTTTGCCTGACTGACTGCCAATAAAGCCCACGGCGTGCCGTGGGCTTTGTTTTACGAACGTATTGGGCCGCGCTGGCGTGATCCGCTAGTCTCCCCACCTGAAAATCTCAAAACCGTCATCAGCGGTTCGCTGGCAAACCTCGAATTCGAAGTGGATGCAGATCCACGGGGCTCGAGCGGGAAAATGACTCCACCAGTGAAATGCGTATCAGGTTTTTAGGAGCGCTGTAATGCCTGACATCTATCACTTCTTCCAACAGCTGGTTAATGGTCTGACCATTGGCAGCACGTATGCCCTGATCGCCATCGGCTATACGATGGTTTACGGCATCATTGGAATGATCAACTTCGCCCACGGCGAGGTGTACATGATCGGCTCCTACGTGGCGTTCATCGCCATCGCCGGGCTGGCCATGCTGGGACTCGACAGTGTTCCATTGTTGATGACCGCCGCTTTCCTCGCGACCATCGTCGTGACCAGTGCCTACGGCTACAGCATCGAACGGATCGCCTACCGCCCCCTGCGCGGCAGCAACCGTCTGATTCCGCTGATCTCCGCCATCGGCATGTCGATCTTCCTGCAGAACACGGTTCTGCTGGCGCAAGACTCCAAGGACAAATCCATCCCCAACCTGATTCCGGGCAACATTGCATTCGGGCCAGGTGGCGCACAAGAAGTGCTGATTTCCTACATGCAAATCGTGGTGTTCGTGGTGACCCTGGTCGCCATGCTCGGCCTGACGCTGTTCATCTCCCGCTCTCGCCTGGGTCGCGCCTGCCGCGCCTGCGCCGAAGACATCAAGATGGCCAACCTGCTGGGTATCAACACCAACAACATCATCGCCCTGACCTTCGTCATCGGTGCCGCCCTGGCGGCCATCGCCGCTGTGCTGCTGAGCATGCAATACGGCGTTATCAACCCGAACGCCGGTTTCCTCGTCGGCCTCAAGGCCTTCACCGCAGCGGTACTGGGCGGTATCGGCAGTATTCCGGGCGCCATGCTTGGCGGTCTGGTGCTGGGCGTAGCTGAAGCCTTCGGTGCCGATATCTTCGGCGACCAGTACAAGGACGTCGTGGCTTTCGGTCTCTTGGTTTTGGTGTTGTTGTTCCGGCCAACCGGCCTGCTGGGCCGCCCGGAGGTTGAGAAAGTATGACTAGGAATCTTAAACAGGCGCTGTTCAGTGCCTTGCTGGTGTGGGCAGTTGCCTACCCGGTGCTCGGTCTGAAGCTGACCATCGTCGGCATCAACCTCGAAGTCCACGGCACCAGCACCGCCACGTTGATCACCATCGCCGTCTGCTCGGTACTGATGTTCCTGCGCGTGCTGTTCGACCAGCAAATCAGTTCAGCCTGGCGCTCGTCGCCAGGCATGCCGCTGATTCCAGCCAAGGCCAGTAATTTCCTGACCCTGCCGACTACTCAGCGCTGGTTCATCATTGCCCTGATCGCCGGTGCGCTGGTCTGGCCGTTCTTCGGTTCTCGCGGCGCGGTGGACATCGCGACGCTGGTGCTGATCTACGTGATGCTCGGCCTCGGCCTGAACATCGTGGTCGGCCTGGCCGGCCTGCTCGACCTCGGCTACGTCGGTTTCTACGCCGTCGGCGCCTACAGCTATGCGCTGCTGTCGCACTACTTCGGTCTGAGCTTCTGGATCTGCCTGCCGATCGCCGGCCTGATGGCAGCCACCTTCGGCTTCCTGCTCGGCTTCCCGGTGCTGCGTCTGCGCGGTGACTACCTGGCGATCGTGACCCTGGGCTTCGGTGAAATCATCCGTCTGTTCCTGCGCAACCTGACCGGCCTCACTGGCGGCCCGAACGGTATCAGCAACATCGAGAAGCCAACGTTCTTCGGCTTGACCTTCGAACGCAAGGCCGCGGAAGGGATGCAAACCTTCCACGAGTATTTCGGCCTGGAATACAACTCGATCAACAAGGTGATTTTCCTCTACCTGGTGGCATTGCTCCTGGCACTGGCGGCGCTGTTTGTGATCAACCGCCTGCTGCGCATGCCGTTGGGCCGGGCCTGGGAAGCCTTGCGTGAAGACGAGATCGCCTGCCGCGCCCTCGGCCTGAACCCGACCATCATCAAACTCTCGGCTTTCACCCTGGGTGCCAGCTTCGCCGGTTTCGCCGGTAGCTTCTTCGCCGCCCGACAAGGCCTGATCACTCCCGAGTCTTTCACCTTTATCGAATCGGCGATCATCCTCGCCATCGTCGTACTGGGTGGCATGGGCTCGCAACTGGGCGTGATCCTCGCTGCCGTGGTGATGATCCTGCTGCCGGAAATGATGCGAGAGTTCAGTGAGTACCGCATGTTGATGTTCGGTGCCTTGATGGTACTGATGATGATCTGGCGCCCTCAGGGTCTGCTGCCCATGCAACGTCCTCACATGGAGCTGCGCAAATGAGCCGCGAGATCCTTAAAGTAGAAAACCTGAGCATGCGCTTCGGCGGCTTGCTGGCGGTCAACGGCGTAGCCTTGAGCGTGAAAGAGAAGCAGGTTGTGGCGCTGATCGGCCCTAACGGCGCCGGCAAGACCACCGTGTTCAACTGCCTGACCGGTTTCTACAAGCCGAGCGGCGGTAGCATCCTGCTGGACGGCGAGCCGATCGAAGGCCTGCCGGGCCACAAGATCGCCCTCAAAGGCGTGGTGCGTACCTTCCAGAACGTGCGGTTGTTCAAAGACATGACCGCGGTCGAGAACCTCTTGATCGCCCAGCACCGTCACCTGAACACCAACTTCCTGGCCGGCCTGTTCAAGACTCCGGGCTTCCGCAAAAGCGAACGCGAGGCCATGGACTTCGCCGAGTACTGGCTGGAAAAGGTCAACCTGAAAGAGTTCGCCAACCGTCCGGCCGGCACCCTGGCCTACGGTCAGCAACGTCGCCTGGAAATCGCCCGTTGCATGATGACCCGCCCGCGGATCCTCATGCTCGACGAACCGGCCGCCGGCCTGAACCCGAAGGAAACCGAGGACCTGAAAGCGCTGATCAGCGTGTTGCGTGAAGAGCACAACGTTACTGTGCTGTTGATCGAACACGACATGAAACTGGTCATGAGCATTTCCGACCACATCGTCGTGATCAACCAGGGCACCCCTCTGGCCGACGGTACGCCGGAACAGATCCGCGACAATCCTGAAGTGATCAAAGCCTACCTGGGGGAAGCGTAAATGCTGCAGTTCGAAAACGTTTCCACCTTCTACGGCAAGATCCAGGCCCTGCACAGCGTCAACGTCGAGGTCCGCCAGGGCGAGATCGTGACGCTGATCGGCGCCAACGGTGCCGGCAAGTCCACGCTGCTAATGACGTTGTGCGGTTCGCCGCGCGCCCACAGCGGCAGCATCCGCTACATGGGTGAAGAACTGGTCGGCCAGGACTCCTCGCAGATCATGCGCAAGAGCATCGCTGTGGTGCCGGAAGGTCGTCGGGTGTTTTCCCGTCTGACCGTGGAAGAGAACCTGTCCATGGGCGGATTCTTCACGGCGAAGGGCGATTATCAGGAACAGATGGACAAGGTCCTCGGACTTTTCCCACGCCTGAAAGAGCGCTTCAGCCAACGCGGCGGCACCATGTCCGGCGGCGAACAGCAAATGCTCGCCATCGGCCGTGCGCTGATGAGCAAACCCAAGTTGCTGCTGCTCGACGAGCCGTCGCTGGGTCTGGCGCCGATCATCATCCAGCAGATCTTCGACATCATCGAACAGCTGCGCAAGGACGGTGTGACAGTGTTCCTGGTGGAGCAGAACGCCAATCAGGCGCTGAAAATCGCTGACCGGGCCTACGTTCTCGAGAACGGCCGGGTAGTGATGCAAGGCACCGGTGAAGCCCTGCTGACCGACCCGAAAGTGCGCGAAGCGTACCTCGGTGGCTAAGCCGTTGCGGTAAACAAAAAACGGCCTTCGGGCCGTTTTTTTATGCATTCCAGAAACGGCAATGAAACCTCCCTTGTAGGAGCCAGCTTGCTGGCGATGGCGGTGGATCAGCCAACATCCTTTTTGAATGTAACACCGTGATCGCCAGCAAGCCGGCGCCTACAAGGGTGTGTGATCGTTCCCACGCATACAGTGGGAGCTATCGCTCAGAGACGATCCAGCGCCTCCCCACTGCGCTTGAACCAGCCAATCAGATAATCCGCCAACACCTGCGTGCGCTTGGGCAAACCGCCCTGATACGGATGGACCAGGTACATCGGCATGCTCCGTGTCTGATAGTCACGCAGGAGCCAGCGCAAACGTCCGTCAGCCAATTCTGTCGGTAACAAATAGGACGGCAAGCGGGCAATGCCGGCGCCAGCCAATGCGGCTTTTTTCAGCAGGCTGTAGTGGTTGCTGGCGAACGGTCCCGAGACCCGCACCCGCAACAATTCGTGCTGCTGGTGATACAGCCATTCTTCGCGACCGCTGTAATGGCTGTTAAGCAGGCAGCGATGTTCAGCCAACGCCTGGGGCGTGAGCGGCTCACCGTACTGTTCGAGATAGGCCGGGCTGGCGCAGGTCATTTCGTGCCACGCCAGCAATGGCCGCGCAACTAGGCGTTCGTCATTGGCCACGTCGGAGCGAACCGCCAGGTCAAAACCGTCACGGGACAAATCGCGATAATTATTGCTGAGGTCCAGTTCGATCTGCACTTCGGGGTATTGGCTCGAAAACTCCAGCAACAAACCATCGAAGAAGGTTTCCCCCAGCGAAACCGGAACCGTCATACGCACCGGGCCAGCCATGTCATCCTTCAATCGCGCCAGCGCCTGACGCGCCCTTTCGACCTGAACGACCAGGGCCTGCGCCTGTGGCAACAAAGCAGCGCCCGCGGCCGTCAGGCTCAAACGCCGCGTTGTGCGTTGCAGAAGCACCACAGAAAACTGCGCTTCGAGCAGGCTGATGCGCTTGGACAATTGCCCCTTGCTACAACCCAGTTGTTGCGCCGCCAAGGTAAAACTCCCCGCCTCGACCAACACCGCAAACGCCGCCAGATCATCCATTTCGCTCATGGATTGTTTCCATTTGAAAACCAAAGGTTGCCTATTAGCGCGCTTATCGACGGAAAAAACCACTCTAAACTGAAGCCACTTTCAACCCAATGGAGTAACGGCAGCATGAAAATTCTTTTGATTGGCGCAGGCGGCACCATCGGTTCGGCGGTCGACAAGGAGCTTTCCCAGCGCCACGAAATCATCCGCATCGGCCGCAACAGCGGTGATTTTCAGGTGGACATCAGCGACAGCGCCTCGATTCGCAAACTGTTCGAGCAGACCGGCAAATTCGACGCGCTGATCTGCGCAGCCGGCAATGTGACGTTCGCGCCATTGGCGGAAATGACTGACGAGAGTTTCACACTTGGTCTGAGGGACAAACTGATGGGCCAGGTCAATCTGCTGCTGATTGGCCGCGAGTTCGCCAACGACGGCGCATCGTTCACCTTCACCACCGGCGTGCTCAGCCACGACCCGATCCGCAGCGGCGCCTCGGCAGCGCTGGTCAATGGGGCGCTGGACAGCTTCGTCCGTGCAGCCGCCATCGAACTGCCGCGCGGCCTGCGGGTGAACTCGATCAGCCCGAACGTGCTGGTCGAAGCCATGGGCAAATACGCGCCGTACTTCCGCGGCTTTAAACCGGTTCCTGCGGCAGATGTAGCATTGGCCTACGCCAAAAGTGTCGAAGGCTTGCAGACCGGCCAGACATTCCACGTCGGTTAAACCACCACTAACCCGTAGGAACCGGCTTGCTGGCGATGGCGCCCTCCAGATCGCTATCGCCAGCAAGCCGGCTCCTACGGGTTAAACGACAACCATCACTGGGGTTGTGATGAACGGTCAGGCTGAGTAACGTGGCGGCACTTGTCAGGAGACCCCAAGATGCGTGTTGCCCGTTCCCTAGTCCTCGTTGCCCTGCTTCCGCTGTTCGCCGCTTGCCAGTTGTTCGATGGCTCGCGTGAAAGTGCCTCCCATGTGGGCCAAACCCGCATGCAGGGCCAATTGAGCGCAGCCGACGGCAAGCTGTTGTTCCAGCCATGCGGCGACACGCGTCGTTATGTGGTCAACGACACCGGCGGCACCAGCGTCCTGCAACAGGCAGCCACTCTGGCCGATGCCCAAGGCAAGTTGTTTGCCGATGTGCGCGGGCGGATCGTTGGCGACGGCCAACTTGACCTGGAAACCCTCTACCGCGTCGAACGTTCGGGCACCGCATGTGACGATCCCAATTTCAAACTGCTGATCCTGCGCGCTGCCGGCCACGCCCCCGAGTGGAGCGTGAAAGTCAGCGGCAAAGGCATGGTTGTCGAACGCGCCGGCCAACCAGCATTGGCGCTGCCCTACGTTGAAGAACAGCTGGGCGATGGCCGTTTCAACCTCAGCACCGAAGCCAACAATCAACACATCGAACTGTGGGTCGCGCCGCAACGTTGCGTCGACAGCAGCACCGGCAGCATTGCGCACATGAGCGCCGAACTGCGCGTCAACGGTCAGGTCCAGCGTGGCTGCGGGTATTTCGGCGGTTCCCGCGACGACTGATCGTTTTTGCCTCACGGGACCGGCCTTTGCGGCTTATAATTGCCGGCTTCAAACGCCCTGGCGCAGTTGTGCGCCCCGCGAACCCGGATCCCGTCATGTTACGAATCACCGAACTCAAGCTGCCGATCGACCATCCCGATGAAGACCTGCGCCCTGCCATCGTGCAGCGCTTGGGCATTGCCAGCGATGACTTGCTCGACTTCACCTTGTTCAAGCGCAGCTACGATGCGCGCAAGAAGTCCTCCGAACTGTGCTTCATCTACACCATCGACCTCAACGTTCGCGATGAGGCGGCAGTGCTGCACAAGTTCGCCGATGACCGTAACGTCAACGTGGCACCGGATGTCAGCTACAAAATGGTCGGCCAGGCGCCAGCTGATCTGAACGCGCGCCCTGTCGTCGTCGGCTTCGGGCCGTGCGGGATCTTTGCCGGGCTGTTGCTGGCGCAAATGGGCTTCAAGCCGATCATCCTCGAACGCGGCACCGAAGTGCGCCAGCGCACCAAGGACACCTGGGGCCTGTGGCGTAAAAACGTGCTCAACCCCGAGTCCAACGTGCAATTCGGCGAGGGCGGCGCGGGGACATTCTCCGACGGCAAGCTCTACAGCCAGATCAAGGACCCGAAATTCATCGGGCGCAAAGTCCTCAATGAGTTCGTCAAGGCCGGCGCCCCGGAAGAAATCCTCTACGTCAGCAAACCGCACATCGGTACGTTCCGTCTGACCGGCGTCGTGGAAAACATGCGTGAGCAGATTCGCGCCATGGGCGGCGAAGTTCGCTTCCAGCAACGGGTCACCGACGTGCTGATCGAAGACGGCCAACTGGTCGGCGTCGAACTCGATGGCGGCGAGCAGATCCACTCGAAACACGTGATCCTGGCCCTCGGCCACAGCGCCCGCGACACCTTCCGCATGCTCCACGGCCGTGGCGTTTACATGGAAGCCAAACCGTTCTCGGTGGGGTTTCGCATCGAGCACCCGCAGTCGCTGATCGACCGCGCGCGCCTGGGCAAGTACGCCGGCCACCCGAAACTCGGCGCCGCCGACTACAAACTGGTGCACCACGCCAAGAACGGCCGTTCGGTCTACAGCTTCTGCATGTGCCCGGGCGGCACGGTGGTCGCGGCGACGTCCGAGCCGAATCGCGTGGTCACCAACGGCATGAGCCAGTACTCGCGTAACGAGCGTAACGCCAACTCCGGAATCGTCGTCGGCATCACCCCGGAAGTCGATTATCCGGGCGGACCGCTGGCCGGTATCGAGTTGCAGGAACGCCTGGAATCCCACGCCTTTGTGCTGGGCGGCAGCAACTACGAAGCGCCGGCGCAACTGGTCGGCGACTTTATCGCTGGCAAGCCGTCAACCGAGTTGGGCAGTGTTGAACCGTCCTACAAGCCGGGCGTTGCCTTGGGTGACCTGGCGCTGGCCTTGCCGGCCTTCGCCATCGAAGCGATTCGCGAAGCCTTGCCGGCGTTCGAGAAGCAGATTCGCGGCTACTCGCTGCACGACGCGGTATTGACCGGGATCGAGACCCGCACCTCGTCACCGCTGCGCATTACCCGTAACGAGTCGATGCAGAGCCTGAACGTGAAAGGCCTGTTCCCGGCGGGTGAAGGCGCGGGTTATGCGGGCGGGATCTTGTCGGCGGGTGTCGATGGGATTCGCATTGCGGAAGCCGTGGCCCGCGACATTCTCGGCCTGGAGGCTTAACGCCAACCCCTTGTAGGAGCGAGCCTGCTCGCGATCGCGGATTACCATTCAACAAAAATGTTGGCTGATCTACCGCTATCGCGAGCAGGCTCGCTCCTACAGGGGGCCATCATTGTTTGAAAGATCCTAGATATTGGCCCGCAGAACCGAGGCCGGCAGCGGCTCGCCGCGCTCGACGGTCGCTGCTACCGCATCGATCAACCCACTCAACTCATACCCCTCAGCCTTGAGCCAAGCCTGATCGTAATACGTCGTGGCATAGCGCTCGCCGCCATCGCACAAGATCGCCACGATCGACCCCGCCTCCCCCGCTGACGCCATCTGTTGCGCCGCCATCAATGCGCCAATCAGGTTGGTCCCGCTCGATCCGCCCACATGTCGTCCCAAACGTTCGGCCAGGTAATGCATGGCCGCCAGCGACAATGCGTCCGGCACCTTGACCATCGCATCGATCACCTTGGGCAGGAACGACGCTTCCACCCGCGGTCGGCCAATACCTTCAATTCGCGAACCGTGATCCAGGCGAAGGCTGGCATCGCCGGTCTGGTAGTGGTCGAAAAACACCGAGCGCTCGGCATCGGCGCACAACACGCGAGTGCGGTGCTGGCGATAACGCACGTAACGTCCCAGCGTTGCCGTGGTGCCGCCGGTGCCGGGGCTTGAAATCAGCCAGCTCGGCTCCGGATGCTGCTCGAAACGCATCTGCTGGAATATCGATTCGGCGATGTTGTTGTTCGCCCGCCAGTCGGTGGCGCGCTCGGCGTAGGTGAACTGGTCGATGAAGTGCCCGTCGTGTTCCCGGGCCAGGCGCTCGGACTCGGCGTAGATCTGCGTCGGATCCTCCACCAGATGACTCTGTCCACCGTAGAAGGCTATCTGTGCGATTTTTTCCCTGGAGGTGGTCGCCGGCATCACCGCAATAAACGGCAAGCCCAGCATACGGGCGAAGTACGCCTCGGAAATCGCAGTCGAGCCGCTTGAAGCCTCGATCACCGGCGCGCCGGGCTTGAGCCAGCCGTTACACAACGCGTAAAGAAACAACGAGCGCGCCAACCGATGCTTGAGGCTGCCGGTGGGATGGCTCGACTCATCCTTGAAGTACAACTCGATGCCCGGAAAACCCGGGAGCGGCAATGGGATCAGGTGGGTGTCGGCGCTGCGCTGAAAGTCGGCTTCAATAATCCGGATGGCTTCGCGGGCCCACTGTCGGTTGTCGCTCATGGTGATTTTCTCGTTGGATCGGCCAGGAATCTGCCTCAATAATCAAGCTTAGGAAAAAACCTACATCCAGCACAGGTACAGCTGAGCTTCAATACGCTCGGCAACTGCTAGGCTCAGGTCCGTGCGGGACAATCACGTTGTAACGACATATAACAAAAAAGAATATAACTTTTGTTTTAACAACTAACGGTACGGGTTAGGGTGTCCCACCTTTTGAACTCATCGATGGAGAGCGACCTTGCCTCTGCGTAGCACTTTCACGCGTTTCTTTCAGTTGGAAGCTGCCAGCGGTCTGTTATTGATCGCCGCGGCTGTCCTCGCTTTGGTCATCAACAACTCCTCGCTGTCATGGCTCTACAACGGCTTGCTGGACACGCCGGTGGTGGCCCAGGTCGGCGCCCTGAAAATCGCCAAGCCGTTGCTGCTGTGGATCAACGACGGGCTGATGGCGCTGTTCTTCCTGCTGATTGGCCTGGAAGTGAAGCGCGAAGTCCTCGACGGCCAGCTGTCCAAACCGTCGCAGATCGTGCTGCCGGGTGCCGCCGCCATCGGCGGTATGGTGGTGCCGGCGCTGATCTACTGGTTCCTCAACCGTGACAACCCGGCAGCCCTGGGCGGCTGGGCGATTCCAACCGCCACCGACATCGCCTTCGCCCTAGGTGTCCTGGCGCTGCTGGGCAAACGCGTGCCAGTGTCGCTGAAGCTGTTCCTGATGACCCTGGCAATCATCGACGACCTCGGCGCAATTATCATCATTGCGATCTTCTACTCCGGTGCATTGTCGACGCTGTCCCTGGCATTGGCCGCAGCCTGCATCGCGGCGCTGATCGGGATGAACCGGCTTGGCGTGGTCAAGCTCGGGCCCTACATGATCATCGGTTTGATTCTCTGGGTCTGCGTGCTAAAAAGCGGCGTGCACGCCACGCTGGCCGGTGTAACACTGGCCTTTTGCATCCCGCTGCGCACGAAAAACGCCGAGCCTTCGCCACTGCTGACTCTCGAACATGCGCTGCACCCATGGGTCGCCTACGGCATCTTGCCGCTGTTCGCTTTCGCCAACGCCGGCCTGTCCCTGAGTGGCGTCACCGTCGAGAGTTTCACCCACGACGTACCGATGGGCATTGCGGTCGGCCTGCTGCTGGGCAAGACCGTTGGCGTGTTTGGCCTGACCTGGCTGGCGGTGAAAATCGGCATCGCCGCCCTGCCCCAAGGCGCCAACTGGGGTCAGATATTGGGCGTCGCGATTCTATGCGGCATTGGCTTCACCATGAGCCTGTTCGTCGGCTCCCTGGCGTTTGTGCCGGGCGCCAGCGACTACGCAGGGATGGACCGGATGGGGATTTTGACCGGTTCGATACTGGCGGCGTTGATCGGTTATGCGGTGACGGCGATGGCGAGTCGCAAGAACACCGCTTTGCCGTCCTGAGAAACAGAGACAATTCTTAGGGTCATTCAAGACCCGTCCTACAGCCACGCTCCGTCGCGTTCGTTAACGTCGCGCAGCCCCTTCCCGGGGCTGCCGATCGACGAATGCACAAGGACAATCAGTGGCTGGGCAAAAGGACATTCCACGGGTGCCAAACCCACCGTCAGGCGACGGACATCACATAACCTACCGCTTCTTGACGGATTCCGAACTGGCAGCTCGCGAGAGCAGGCAAAGCGCCTATGAGGCCATGCTCGCCAGGCAAGATGCCTTCGAACGTAAACGTCCGGTCATCCAGGCAGCACAAGAGCCCTTTCGGGCCGGCTGCGTCTTCGCCAAATCCTGCAACTTGCCAGACTCAATCATCGATTACTCCACCCCCTCGGGAATGGTGCCCACCGACAGCCTCGAGGATTACGGCGAAATCGCCTGGCTGGGTGCTCGCGACGTAGATGAAAGCGGTCTGCTGAATCTGAAAACGATCAGCGGCTCCACCCTTTCACTCGGCCTCGGTCAACTGGCACTTCGCGCGCCGGCTCTCGTCGCTCCGGTCGTTAGCGCAGGCGTTGCTCTCGGTACGGCTGGCGCCGCGACATTGACCGGGCTGGTCGCCGTATTCTGGACACCCAGCCTGGGCGACAGCGCCCTCTACACCGAAGACCAACTTCGCGCCCTCAAGCAGGCCCGCACGCGTATGCGGCTGCAAATCGAACAACAGGCTGACGGCAGCCTCAAGGGCTACGCCTTTTACACAGGCAAGAACCGTGATTGGGAAATGGTCGATGTGGTGCAGATTGCTTGGCGAGGCAGCCACTACGTCGCCGACCTAGGTGAAGGCATCGAACTGATCTGGACCCCGGCAGTAGACGCTTCCGACATCCTCGGCATCCCCAAACTGGAAGCCGCCCCGCAAGCCCCGCACATCTGGGTTTATCCGCCGACGAAACAGGCGGACGGCATCATCGTGAACCCGGTTTATCCGCCTGATTACAAGGATTTCATTCTTGTGTTTCCGGTGGGGTCGAGGGTGAAGCCGGTTTACATTGTAATGAGTCTGCCGGGGGATCATAAGTACTACGATGATCCTGAAACACTTCCAGCTTTCCCTGACGTTACCCGAGTGAAATCGAAATCTTCAGTCCAGGGTGGCGGTAAAAAACGAGCTCGCTGGGTTGACCGCAAAGGAAGGATATACGAGTGGGACTCCAAAAGCGGCGCAGTCGAAAAGTACGATAAATTAGGAGAACATCTAGGCGAATTCAATCATTTGACGGGGGAGCGAACAAAGGACGCTAAGCCGGGAAGAAGGACTCCAAAGTGACCCAAGAGATAAAAAACATGCGCTACCTTTCCATTACCGGTTTTTACCCAGATGAGAAGCAGAACGATGCATTGCAGTTCGAATTAGCTATCAAAGACTACAAGCTAAACCAGGCTCTGGCTCAATTGACCGAATCAAAGCCACTTGAAGACTTGGAGCCCGGTGAACTGGAACTTACTGAACAGCAGATCCGGCAGGTTGCAGATTTACTCAAAACGAATTTCCCAACTGGGCTGGAATACTTCATCGGGACGCGCTTTAGCGCCCAGTAATTATGCACAAACAAAAACCCCGACCAGTCACCTGATCGGGGTTTTCATTTACCCATTTTCCCGCTTAGTGCGAAACGCGGCTCGTGCCGTCAACGGTAGCAATCCGCACACGCTCGCCAACACGGAACACTTCGTTCTCTTGAACCTGTTGCACGTAGGCGCGCATGCTGCCGTCGTCTTCGCGGACGGTGATTTCCACGCCCTGGGTACGGGTCAGGCCTTCTTCGGCCGCCGAACCGACGAGGCCGCCGGCGACTGCGCCGATGACCGCAGCAACGATACTGCCTTTACCGCCACCGATGGCGCTACCACCCACGCCACCAACCGCTGCACCGGCGAGGCCGCCGATCGGGGTTTTGGTGCCTTCGATTTTCACCGGACGCAGGGCTTCGATGGTGCCCATGCGAATCGTCTGCACCCGACGCGCTTCGTCACGGGAATAGGAGTCACCGGTCAAGCTCGATTGGCAGCCAGTGAGCAACATCGCCATCGTGGAAAAGGAAGCAACCAGCAGAACAGACTTACGCATAGCATCAACTCCAAAGGACAGGTAATCATTAAACTCCGCAGCTTGACGCCTGTCACGGCATCGCCCGGATAAAAATGGTTTCATTCAGTTCCAGTACAGGCGCTGCCGCAAGCTGACGGGCGAACGCGGCAAATTCAATGATCTGCGCTGCTGACACGGGATTTTCATGGATTACTTTATCATTGTCGTCACTACCGTTGCCGGACTGTACTTCCACTGGTGGCTGTACGTGCGTATCAAACGCTGGATGGACCGCGATCTGGCGCTGGCCCTGGCCGGTCAGGATGAGCAGAAAAAAGCGTTCATGCTCGAACGATTGGCGAGCGCGCAGGCGCAGAAGATCAGGCGTCGAGACCTGCCGAAGTGGCTGGAGGCCGCTGCGGCAGGGTATCCCGATCGGTAGACTGCTTAGGGTGCCAGACGTTCAAGAATCCAGTCGGCGCCCTGCAAACGGTAATTGAGGCGGTCGTGCAGGCGGCTTGGACGGCCCTGCCAGAACTCGATGCGCTCCGGCAGCAAGCGATAACCACCCCAGTGTTCAGGGCAGTGGGGCTGGGTGTCGCTGAAACGTTGCTCGGTGTCCTTGAGCAGCGCCTCCAACTCTCCACGATCGGCAATCACCCGGCTCTGCGGCGAAGCCCAGGCACCGAGGCGGCTGCCCAGCGGGCGAACCTGATAGTAAGCGTCAGACTCTTGCGGCGTGACCTTGACCACCCGCCCCTCGATGCGCACCTGACGCTCCAGGGCAGGCCAGAAAAAGGTCATGGCCGCGAACGGGTTCGCGGCCAGGTGCTGGCCCTTGGCGCTGTCGTAATTGGTGAAGAACGTGAAGCCCTGTGCGTCCAGGCCCTTGAGCAGCAGAATGCGGCAATGCGGCCGGCCGTCCTGATCGACCGTGGCCAGGGTCATGGCATTGGCCTCGACTGGCGCCTGCTCGGTTTTCACCGCATCAGCGAACCACTGATGGAACAGCGCGAACGGCTCGGCCGGGGCTTGCGCCTCGGTCAGGCCATCACGGGTGTAGTCACGGCGCATATCAGCCAGGGCCTTGGTCATGGCGCATTCCTTTTGGGTTAACGAATCACTTCTTTGTGGTATCGGCGGCGACTTTCGTTGCCTCGGCAGTCGCTTTGGCCGGTGTAGTCTTTTTCGCTGGCGTCGCGGTTTTAGCCGGGGCTTTCTTGGCTGGAGCCTTGGCCGCTTTTTTGGCCGGGGCCTTTTTCGCCACCGGTGCAGCCGCTTTTTTAGCATCGGCCGGCGCTGGCGTCACTGGCTTGGCGACTGGCTTGATGTCCTGGGCCGCAACCATGCGCACCGGTGCCGGAGCCGGCATGTTGTACTTGCTCAGCAGCGCGACCATGGTGTTTTGCGGCGTCACCAGCAGTTCCACGCGACGGTTCAAGGCGCGACCTTCAACGCTGTCGTTGGCGGCACGCGGAGCTTCACCGCCCATGCCGCGCAGCATCAGGCGATCTCGCTGCAGACCGCTGAGACGGAAGATCGCAGCCACGGCTTGCGCACGTTCCTGGCTCAACTTGACGTTGGCCGGCGCGGCGCCCGAGGTATCGCTGTGACCAAGTACCAGCACGGCGGTTTTTGGATCGACTTCGAGGATTTTCGCGACGCGCGTGAACGGGCCGAGGGTCACGGGCAGCAACATGGCCGGGCGATCCGGGTTGAACGAGCCTTCGACCGGCGCGGTGACGACCAACACGTTTTCACGGCGTTCGAGTTGCAGGTTGCTGTCCTTGATCGCTGCACGCAGACGCGGCTCGTAGTCGTCGAGCCAGGCCTGGGTGACTTTCGGATCCGGCATCGGCACGGCTTTGGCGGTGCTCTGCTCTTTGCCGCCGAACGGCCACCACCAATTGCCACTTTCCTTTGCCTCAGCCTTGGCAACTTCGACCGGCTTGGCTTCAGGTTTTACCTCTGGCTTTTTGTCGAGCACTTCCTCGGCGCCGAACGGCCAGTACCAAGGGCTGGTGCTTTCAGCCTTGGCCACCGGGGCGGTCGCGGCAGGTTTCAAGGGTGCCGGAGCCGGCTCTTTGGCTGCGACTTTGTCGGAGGAACCGAACGGCCACCAACTGCCGCCGTCTGCATCATTTTTAGGAGTCTGCGCGCAACCGGTAATAGCGAAGCACAGTGCCAAAGCGAGGGTGGGTTTGGTTGACATTGGATATCCACAAAAATGAAGTAATAAAAAATCAGGCCGTATCGGCACGTATAAACAGACGCTTGGAAACTGAAAAGGCTTTCGGGTTCCAGCTCCGGAACCCTTGGGCGTGATTTACAGACAAGTGGCCAGTACCCGCACAAGCTTTTGTGCGCGCGGATCCATCAAGACGTACGGCCCCAGTGTATTTGTCACAAAACCGAAGGCCACGTCGTGCTCCGGGTCAGCAAAACCGATGGAGCCGCCCGCGCCCGGATGACCGAACGCTCGCGGGCCCAGGCCGAATGTCGCGTTAGGCACATCCGGCTGATCGAGCATGCAACCCAGGCCGAAACGGGTCCGGGTCAGTAAAGTCTTGTCCTCGCCTACGCTGTGCTCGCGCGTCAATTCGTCGAGCATTTCGCCTTCCAGCAAACTACCGTCGAGCAAACCGGCGTAGAACCCGGCCAGGCTGCGCGCATTGCCGTGGCCGTTGGCCGCCGGTTGCTGCATGCGCCGCCATTCGGGTTTGTTGGTGCTGGTCAGGACCGACGGCGGGTTGGTGAACGCACGTGTGGTCATGGCCGTTGGTTCGCGCATGGTCACTTGCAGCAGACGCTGGGCCGCCGCATCGCCGACGTTGCCCTTGCCACGGGCGATATGCGCCACGCGGTGAAACTCTTCATCGGCCAGGCCGACGTGAAAATCCAGACCCAGTGGCTTGGCGACCCGCGCCACGATGGATTCGCCCGGCCCGCGACCGTCGACTCGGCGCAGCAACTCACCGACCAACCAGCCGTAGGTGATAGCCGCATACCCGTGGCCTTCACCCGGTGTCCACCACGGTGCTTCGGCGGCCAGGGCGTCGACCATGGTTTGCCAGTCGTAAAGCGCTTCGGGGGCCAGCAACTCGCGCAACGCCGGCAGACCGGCCTGATGGCAGAGCAGTTGGCGCAGGGTGACGGATTCTTTGCCAGCGGCGGCGAACTCGGGCCAGAAGCGGGCAACCGGGGCATCCAGCTGCAGTTTGCCCTCGGCCACCAATTGCAGGGCGGTGACGGCGGTGAAGGTCTTGGTGCAGGAGAACAGGTTGGCGATGGTGTCGCTGTGCCAGGCCTCGGCGCCATCCTTGTCGGCGGTGCCGGACCACAGGTCGACGACGGTTTCGCCGCCGATCTGGATGCACAACGCCGCGCCGCGTTCCTGAGGATCGTCGAACAGCGCCGCGAACGCTTCACGCACTGCCTCGAACTTAAGCTCGTAATGACCCTGAATCTGCACCCGCAACTCCCCGGAAAAACGTTCTGTAAAGTGGGCCGCATTGTTCCAGCCCCTGAGAGTTTTGGGAACAGGGGCGGGCTGGGCGGTCAATTCAAGATCAGGATGAAAATCAAAAGATCGCAGCCTGCGGCAGCTCCTTCAAAGTGTTCACATTTCCCCTGTAGGAGCTGCCGAAGGCTGCGATCTTGGCGGCCTCAAAAATTAGTGACCCTTGCCGGAGTGCCCACCAGCGCCCTTCCCCGGACCTTTGCCGGCTTGGGCTTCGCGTCCGCCCTCAGCGTCATGGCTCGCTTTGTCGACCTCGGCGGCGGCCTTCTCGGCCTCTTTGCCCAATTGATCGACCGTTGCCAAATTGCTCTTGCGCACGCTGTCGACAAAGCCCTGAAACGGCAGATCGGTAATACCCACCAGACCAAAGTGACCGTTTTCGCCATCCAGCAGGCGCCCGGTGACGGGCTGGTCGAGGTACTGGAACCAGTGCACGCCGACTATCGACGGTTCGCTCAGCGCCTGTTTCAGGAAGTTGGCGTAGGCCGGCCCACGGTCTTCTTCCTTCGCCAGTTGCGTCACGCCGCCCCAGAACGGGCCGCGATCGGTCGAGCCGAAATTGAATTCGGTGATCAGCACCGGTTTGTCGAGGCTGCGCAGTTTGGCGAAGTCGTAACCATCCTGCGGTTGCAGGGTATACATGTTGAAGCTCAGCACGTCGCAATACTGGGCGCAGGAATCGACCGCTTCCGGGGTGCTGATGGCAAAGCGGCCACCGAGCAACAGCTGGTTCGGCGCGTGCCACTTGAGTGAATCGGAAATGGTCTTGAAGTAGGTGTCGGCAAATACCTTCTGGAAGTATTTGAAGTCAGCCTCGATTTCCGGGTGTTCGGCGCTTGGCAGCGGCGGCACGAAACCGGGATCTTCCATCAATTCCCACGCAGGCAAATCAATGCCCCATGCCTTGGAAAGCCCCGCCTGATTGCGGTACTTGTCGCGCAATTGCTTGAGGAATGCGCGTTTGGCCGGCACGTCAGTGGTCATTTTCAAGGTGCCGTAGGCCAGCGCGTAACGGGCTTTCGGATCATCGCCGGGACCGGCCCACGCCAGTTCGTTGTCGGCGAAGTAACCGATCAGCCAGGGATCATCGCGATGGTCGCGGGCGGCGATGGCCACAGCACGTTCGGTCGCCATGGCGAAACGCGGGTCAAATGGATCGGGCATGCCGCCCCACCAGTCGCTGCCGGTGCTGATGCTGGCGTAATCGCCGACGATCGACAGCGGTAAGGTATACGGCACGCGTTCAGCGTCACCCAGTGCCGACGCGCTCCAGTTGCCGAGGGTGTTGAAACCCCAGGCTTGCAGGCGATCGAGGGTGTGACGGGTCCAGCGCTGCTCATCAAACGTCGCTTTGCAGGGTTCGGCAGGTGTTGGCTCGGCAGCTTTCGCCACCGTCGCATCGGCGGCACCAGCCTTGGCGGCTTCGGCGACACCGGATTCAGGCGAAGATGGCGCGACGGGTTGCTCGGCGGCCTTCTCCGCCGTCGCCTCTACCGCATCGGCCTTGGCCGCTTCAGCAACGCCGGCCTTGGTGTCGCTGCCCAAAGAACAAGGATCGCCATACAGACGCTGCAGATTGGCGCCATAGAAGTCATACCACTTCCCGGCATTGAAGCCCCGGCCCTGATCGACGCCGTTGCCACCGCGGTTATCGCCTTCACCGAAGTGACTGGCCAGCGGTTCCTCAGCCTTGGGCAGGGATTCGAACATCCATTCGCGACCGGCGATGTAGGTCTGGTTGACGTCCGCCGTGACGGTGTTGACCCCCAGCGAATAGAACGGATGCCCTTGCGGCGTTACCAGATACCAACGACCGTCACGTTTCTCGGTGCGGAAAAAGCCGCTGGCCTTGAACGTTGGCCCCTTGGTCGAACCGCCAAACTTATCGAGGGAGGCCTTTTCGCGCTCGGCCAGCCAGGTTTTCAGTTGTTGCTGTTCCTTGGCCGCGGCGCTTTTGAGTTGTTCGTCGCTGCTGACCTTCTCCGGCCATTTCGCCCGGGACGATTGGCCATAAGCATCGACCAACCCGCCGTACACGGCCTGGGTCACGGCCTCGGCATCCTGCACGCCGAAGCGCTCCAGCAGAATACTCTGGGCCACTTTCGGTTGATCCATCGAAATGCTCACCGACACCACTTGGCCGCGATCCAGTTCACCGACACTGCTGGCCAGCAAAATGCGCTGGCCGTCCACCGTCATCGGCATTGGTGGGCCGGCCTTCATGCCCTGGCTCAGCGACGACGTCGGTTGCAATGGCACCAATAGGGTTTGCGCCGGGCCGGCCGGCAGATCGACGCGGCTGACCAATGTCTTGCCGTCGTTGCTCTGGATGGTCACGTACAAGGTCACGGCCCAGTTCATGGCGCTTTGCACCCGTAGGCTCATGGCACCCGACTGCGACCAGTCCCACGCCCCGGTCTGCGGGGTCAGGCGCAGGGTGGGCCGGGCTACCGGGTTGAACGTCACCCGGCGCAGCACTTCACCTTCGGCAGTTTGCTCGGCGTTGGATTGCGGCAGGCTGGCGTCCTGGGTCGCCACCTGAACCACGTCGGCAGGGCGCACAAAGTTGAACAGCGTCTGCTGGCCCGCGGGAGCGGCCAGCAAGGGCGTTGCGAACAACAGGGCAAAAACAGCAGGCAGCGAACGGCGAATCATGAGAACGAAATTCTCCCTAACGACCTCGGTGGGCCAATGGAAAAGCGATGACAGAGAGATAGACAACGCGGCGGGCAAAACTGCCCACCGGTGTTTCAGGAAATTTCACGACGGAAAGGAGGCAACGCATTGAGGATCGCTTTGCCATAGCGCTGGGTCACCAGACGCCGATCAAGCAGAGTGATGGTGCCGCGGTCTTCTTCGGTGCGCAGCAGACGACCGCAGGCCTGGACCAGTTTCAGCGAGGCGTCCGGCACCGAGATTTCCATGAACGGATTACCGCCACGGGCCTCGATCCATTCGGCCAGCGCCGCCTCGACCGGATCGTCCGGCACCGAGAACGGTATCTTCGCGATGACCACGTGCTCGCAATAAGCACCGGGCAAGTCGACGCCCTCGGCAAAACTCGCCAGACCGAACAGCACGCTGGAATCCCCGCCATCGACCCGTGCCTTGTGCTTGTTCAGGGTTTCCTGTTTCGACAGGTTGCCTTGAATGAACACTTGCTTGCGCCAGTCGCGATCCAGACCGTCGAACACGTCCTGCATCTGTTTACGCGAAGAGAACAGCACCAACGTGCCGCGCGAGCCTTCGACCAGGTCCGGCAGATCGCGGATGATCGCGGCGGTGTGCGCGGCTGCATCGCGGGGATCGGCGTTGAGGTTCGGCACCCGCAGCACGCCGGCGTCGGCGTGATGGAACGGGCTCGGGACCACGGCGGTCACGGCTTTCTTCGGCAGGCCGGCACGCATGCGGAAACGGTCGAAGGTGCCGAGGGCAGTCAAGGTTGCCGAGGTGACGAGCGCACCGTAGGCCACGTTCCACAGATTGCGCCGGAGCATTTCGGCCGCGAGGATCGGGCTGGCGTTGACCTCGATGTCGAACAGCGAGCCGCTTTCGGCCAGGGTCAGCCACCGCGCCATCGGCGGGTTGTCTTCCGGGTCTTCAGCGGTGAACGCGACCCACAGCTCCCAGTTGCCCGAAGAGCGGGACAACAGGCTGCCGAACAACGGGTACCACTCTTCGGCCTGATTACTGGCGATGCCAATGTTGACCTCGCCGTCCATGCCTTCCTTGAGCAATTCAGTAAGACGCGTGAACAAGTCGGTCAGGCGGGCGAAGCCTTTTTTCAGTTCAATGCCCATCTCGCGCATGTGCTCGGGAATTACCCCGCCGACGAAACGGTGACGCGGTCGCTCGCGACCTTCAACGTCTTCGCCGGGTTTGAAATCGGCGGCCTGCTCGCAAGCGGTGAACATGAATTGTTGCTGGGTCTTGATCTCCCGCGCCAGCTCCGGCACTTGCTCGATCAACTTGCCCAGATCGCCCGGCAACGGGTGTTGGGCGAGCAATTTGGTAAGGTTCTTGGCGGTGGTTTCCAGCCAGTCGGCGGTGGAACGCAGCCGCGTGTAATGGGCGAAGTGGCCGATGGCCTTGTCCGGCAGGTGATGGCCTTCGTCGAACACGTAGATGGTGTCGCGCGGATCGGGCAGCACCGCGCCGCCGCCCAACGCCAGGTCGGCCAGGACCATGTCGTGGTTGGTGACGATCACGTCGACCTTGCCCATGCCTTCACGGGCCTTGTAGAAGGCGCACTGGCCAAAGTTCGGGCAATGACGGTTGGTGCACTGGCTGTGATCGGTGGTCAGGCGCGCCCAGTCGGCGTCTTCGAGCGCGGTGGACCAACTGTCGCGGTCGCCGTCCCATTTATTGCCGGCGAGCTTTTCGATCATGCTGGTGAACAGTTTCTGGCTGGCCTCATCGACTTCGATCTTGAAGCCTTCTTCCTCGAACAACTGCGCCGTGGCGGTTTGTGCGTGACCTTCCTGGAGCAACATGTCGAGCTTGGACAGGCACATGTAGCGCCCGCGGCCCTTGGCCAGGGCGAAACTGAAATTCAGCCCGCTGTTGCGCATCAGGTCGGGCAAGTCCTTGTAGACGATCTGCTCTTGCAGGGCGACGGTGGCCGTGGCGATCACCAGGCGTTTGCCAGCGGCTTTCGCCGTCGGGATCGCCGCGAGGCTGTAGGCCACGGTCTTGCCGGTACCGGTGCCGGCTTCCACCGCGACAATCGCGGGGTCGCCACTGCGCCGGCCTTCGTCGTCGGTGTCGATGTCACCGAGGACCTTGGCAATTTCGGCGATCATCAGACGTTGGCCGTAGCGCGGCTTGAGGCTCTTGGCTTCGAGAAAACGCGAATAGGCGCCCTGGATCGTGGTTTTGAGTTCGGTGCTGATCATGGATTGTCGGGCGCAAAAAACGCTGGATAAATTTTCAGTGGTTCGGTTCGGCGGCTATCATACCCCGCTAATTAATCCCGCGCAGAACGGAGTACCCGAATGACCGCTTTTAGCCTCGTTTATAGCTTGCATGTCCTCGCCGCACTGGTGTGGGTGGGCGGCATGTTTTTCGCCTGGATGGTCTTGCGCCCCGCGGCGATAAAGGCGCTGGAAGGCCCTGCCCGGTTAAAGCTGTGGGTAGAAGTGTTTCAAGGTTTTTTTCGCTGGGTCTGGGTGGCGGTGCTGCTGTTGCCGATCAGCGGAGTCGGCATGATCCATCTGCAATACGCCGGGTTTGAAACCGCGCCGCGTTATGTGCAGGTGATGATGGGGTTGTATGTGGTGATGACTGCGTTGTTCATCCGGATCCAGGCGCTGATGTTGCCGGAGCTGCGCACGGCGGTAACGGCCGAGGATTGGCCAGCGGGAGCTGCGGTGCTGGGAAGGATTCGTCGGTTGGTGGGGATTAATTTGATTGTGGGATTGGTGCTGGTGGCGATTGCGGCGGCACGACCAATATTTTGAAGTGACACTGCCCTTGTGGCGAGGGAGCTTGCTCCCGCTGGACTGCGCAGCAGGCCCATCTTTTGGGGCCGCTTCGCGACCCAGCGGGAGCAAGCTCCCTCGCCACAGGTTGTTGATTGTTTTTACAACCGCTGTACTGTCACAGAGCCCGCCGCTCCGGCAACTCCCGGTTGCCCGTCGACACCCGGTTTGCCGCTCTTGCCGCCGTCGGCCTTGTAGACCAGACAGCCCTTGGCTTTGCCACCCGCCCCCGGCTTGCCGCCCGGACCAGCCACGCCACCGGCACCGCCGGCTACCTGAACCTTGATTTGGTCTGCCGGGAAATCGTGTGGCACGGTCAATCGCACCAACGCGCCCGGCGCGCCTGGTTGTCCGTCACTGCCATCGCTGCCATCGGCACCGCGACCCGCCTGGCCCCAGGCGCAACCTGGTGCCTGGCCGTTGGCCCCGTCGAGGCCGACAAACCCCGGCGCACCTGCACCACCGCGAGCGTCCACCATCAATTGCGGTGCCTTCAGCGTCTTGATCTGCAAATTCAGATTTCGCCCGGCACGGGCAGCCTTCTGGTACGTGCCTGGCGCACCTCGCGCGGTGATCTGGCTGCCCTCGGACAAGTCCGCACGACTGACCTTCAGCTCCAGCGGCTGCTCGCTGGGCACAATGGCGATCCGCGCATCACGGCCCAGGTGCAGTTCGCTGACAGTGACTTCGGTCACGTTGGAGGGGATCAGCAGCGTGCCGTAATCGGCCACTTCCAGGCGTTCCAGCTGCAACGTGCTGGCGGTGTTGGGCAAGCGCATCAGCGAGTTGGTTTCAACGCTGACCACTTGGGCGCAGGCCAATGGGCTGATAAGTGCAGCGAGCAGACAGAGTTTACGCATGGGAAGCCTTAGATGCGGTCGGAGCCGGAATGGTTTGCAGGTGGAAAACGCCGAAAACGAGGACTTTCAAGCGATCTAGCCAAGGGTGGGCGCGGCCCCTGAGGCTGCGGTAGCAGAACACTGCCTCCAACAGATGAAGACCCGCCAGCAGGCCGCCTGCCAGATTGACCAGCAGGTGCAGCGGATGGATGAAAGGCATGAGCTGATTGACCAGCACCACCAACCAGAACACCAGGGTCAACAGCCTCCCCAGCCCCCATATCACCTTCATACGCGCCCCCGATGAGAATTATTCTTTGGGCGCACAGTAACGGCTTCCGCGCGGGATTAGCCAGAGGGCAACCGAAAATTCTTCATGAAGATCGCCGAATGGCCGCCGGATCGATGCAAATATCGACCCGACAGCTCTATTTCGCGGATCAACGATTGATGTGCAATTCCACGCGACGATTTTTCGCCCGCCCTGCATCGGTTTCGTTATCGGCAACCGGCTCACTTTCACCCTTGCCTTCGCTGGTGACTTTGCTCGGCGCAACGTGCTGGCTCAGCAAGTATTCGGCGACGCTGCTGGCACGTCGTTCCGACAGCCCCTGGTTGTAAGCATCCGATCCGACGCTGTCGGTATGACCGACCACCTTGATGCTCACGACGCTGGCGTCCAGCAGTTTGCCCATGACCGCATCCAGTTGACTCTGCATGGCGGGGGTCAACTCGGATTTATTGAAGGCAAACAGCACATCGTCGGCATCGCTCAGGGTGATGACTTCGGCTTGCACGGGTTCAGGTTCCACGCTGGCCGGATATTGCGGCAGCGGGCAACCGTGGTGTTCGACAGGGGTGTTGGCAGGTGTGTCAGGGCAGCGATCACGACGGTCGAATACGCCATCGTCATCTTCATCACCATCCTGGGCATAGCAGATCAAACCACCGGATAAAATACCGAGCGCCGCTCCACCAGCCGCCCAACCGGCACTTTCGATAGCGCCAAGGCCGCCGCCGACCAGTCCGCCGATGAGGCTGCAGATAGGCCAGGTACGTTGATTGAGGGGGGCAGTGCCATCGCTGTGAGTAGCGCAGCCGGTCAACAGGCTGCCAAGCAGCAGAACCGGCAAGACGGTCCGTGTGAGTTTGGTCATGTTGAAAACTCCTGTGTTACCGGCCCATACCGGTCACACAGGAGTAAAGACCCGCATCCGCGACTGCACAAGCCGCGGATGCGAGGGATCTAGCGGTTGATTTTGATTTCCGTGCGACGGTTTTGCGCACGACCATCAGCCGTTGAGTTGTCTGCAACCGGCTGGCTTTCACCCGCACCGGACACCGACACGAAGCTGCTGCGTGGCACACCACTTTCGATCAGATATTCCACCACCGAGTGGGCGCGTTGATCCGACAGTTTCTGGTTGTAGGCATCACTGCCGACGCTGTCGGTGTGACCGGTTACGGTCAACCGGGCACTGGCGGCTTCCTGTTTCAGGCGAGTCGCAATGGTGTTGAGCTTGTCTTTATCGGCAGCTGTGAGCTTGGCCGAGTCGAACTGGAAGTTGACATCGCGGATGACGATGACTTCTTCCTTGACCACTACGGCTTCTTCAACCACTGGAGCAGGTGGAGGGCAACCATCGGCATCGACCCTCACGCCTTTAGGCGTACCCGGGCACTTGTCGCGGCTATCCAGCACGCCATCGCCGTCTTCGTCGCCATCACCGTGAACCCAGCAATAGGCTGCTGCCGTAGCACCGACCACCAGCGCGCCATAGCCTGCCCATGAGGAACTCTCGGTCGCACCGAGACCCGCACCTACGACACCACCGACCGCCGCACAGGTCGGCCAGTCGGTTTTCTGCAAACCTGCACAACCAGTCAACACACTGGTTAGCAGAACCAGGGGTAATGCTGTCCGAACTATGCTCATCTAGTTTTCTCCTGAAGGATCGGCTTAGAACCGATTCACGGAGTAAAGACCGGACTTTTAATCTCCGCCAGCAATAGGCCATTGCAGTTTTATCCGACGTTCACGACTGATCGTCATTTTTACGGTAAACCCGCTCTAGGCTCGAACTGGCGGGCAGGCTAGTCTTGGCAGATCTGATTGAGGATCTTCGATGATTGCAGGTATTTCTTCGCGCACGCCGCAACAGGCGCTCGCCGCTTTGCTGGACCGTTACGCCCCGTCGCGCCTGTTGCTGATCGGCGCCAGCGAATTCCCCGCGCTTGAAGCATTCAAGCTCGCGCACCCGGACAGCAAGGTGGCGCATGCGGCACCCGGGCCATTGCCCGCCGAACTGGCGGCGCGCCGGTTTGACCTGGCGCTGGTGCTCGATTGCCTCGAACATCTGCCCAAGCGCGACGGTCTGAATTTGCTGGGCGGCATTCGCAACCTCAATGCCAGCCGCATCGCGGTGCTGGCAGACCTGCCGGCCAGCGGTTGGCAGGAAACCGATTTTTTCTCCCTGGCCCTGCAAGCCAGCGAACGCTTCCAGCGCGACGAACAAGTGCTGACCCTGTTTACCTATGATCTGCTTGACTACAAACAAGTACCCGATTGGCTCAATTCACGTTTCTGGGCCAATCCGGAAAATTTCGGGAAATACTGGTGGTAACGCAATGAGTACATCCATTTGCCCTTGCGGCAGCGGCACCCTGCTCGACGCCTGCTGCGGTCATTACCATGCAGGCCATCCGGCGCCTTGTGCCGAAGCCTTGATGCGCTCGCGCTACAGCGCCTATGTGCTGGGCCTGATCGATTATCTGGTGGCCACTACCCTGCCCGCACAGCAACCAGGCCTGGATCGGCAATCGATCAGCGACTGGAGCGCGCAAAGCACCTGGCTGGGGCTTGAGGTTGAAAGCTCCGAAGTCCTCGGCGGGCAACCAGAGCACGCCTTCGTGACCTTCACCGCTCGCTGGCACGATGGCAGCGGCGAACACAGTCATCGCGAGCGCTCGTCGTTCGTGCAGAACGCCGGCCATTGGTACTTCATCGACCCGACAGTGCCACTCGACATCGGTCGCAACGACCCCTGCCCTTGCTACAGCGGGCAGAAATTCAAGAAGTGTTGTTCGGGGTATTTCGGTAGTTGAAACAAGATCAAAAGATCGCAGCCTGCGGCAGCTCCTGCATTGGATTGGCGTACACCCTGTTGGAGCTGCCGAAGGCTGCGATCTTTTAACGTCTAGACTGTGGTTCAAGGAGAACCACGACCATGACCACCAGGCGACTCGCACTCTATCTGCTCACCGCGACCCTGTTCCTGGGGCTCGGCGGCTGTGCGTCGTGGTTCAGCAGCGATGAACCTGACCCCGAGGTGCATCTGATCAGGGTGGAAGTGGTGCGGGCCAAGCTGATGGAACAGCGGTTCGTCCTGCACTTTCGCATCGACAACCCCAGTGACAGCGAGCTGACCGTGCGCGGTCTGGAATATCGCATCCATCTGGGCGACATCCTGCTGGCCGAAGGCGAGCACGAACACTGGATTACCGTGGACCCCAAAGGCAGCCGTCACTACAAGGTGCCGATCCGCACCAACCTGTGGTCCAAGGTCAAAGGCTTGGTGAAACAGCTGAAAAACGCTGAGCAGTCCATTCCCTATCGTCTGGAAGGTGAACTGGAAACCGGTTTATTCATCGCCCACTACGTGCACCTGACGCGTAATGGCGTGATAATCCCCGCCGATCTAATTCCGGAGTAACCCCGATGACCCAGCAACCCCATGTCCATGGCCCAGACTGCAACCACGATCACGACCATCATGATCACGACCATGGCCATGTCCACGGCCCGAACTGCGGCCACGCTCACCAGGAACCGGTGCGCAACGCCCTGAAAGACGTTGGTCGCAACGATCCTTGCCCCTGCGGCAACGGCAAGAAATTCAAGAAGTGCCACGGCGCTTGATGCTTCGAGCGAAGATTTTCTTCGTCTGTTGAATCGCCATCGCGAGCAGGCTCACTCCCACACTGGATTTGTGCACGACGCCAGTCCCTGTAGGAGCGAGCCTGCTCGCGAAGAGGCCCGCAAAGTCACCATCAATTCAGAATCTGCGCGGTACTGACAACAGTCGCATACTCCCCATGCAAATTCCCCAACGACATCCCGTGCACCTCCTCGGCTGAGTGCGCATTGCCAAAAAAATCGGCCTTGTCGAAGGTAAAGCACGCATCCTCCGCAACCCACGTATCAAAACCCAGATTGCCCGCCGTTCGCGCCGTGGCCTCCACCGAGTTGTGGGTCGCCACGCCAACGATGATCAACTGCCCAATCCCCGCCTCGCGCAAACGCGCTTCAAGCCCTGTTGCACAAAACGCGTCCGGCACCTGTTTCTGAATCAGTAGCTCGCCTGCCAACGGCTGAAACCGCTCCTGAATCTCCACACCCGATTGCAGCGGCCAGAACACTGAATCTTCCGAGCGCGACAAATGCTGCACGTGGATGACCGGCCGCTCGGTGCGTCGCCAATGTGCCAACAATTCGAGCATGCGCTCCTCGGCCTGAGGGTTATTGCGCCGACCCAGCCTGGGGTGAAGGATGCCTTTTTGTTGATCGATGATGATCAGTGCCGCGTTTGCCTTTAGCTCCATGCCGACGTTTCTCCGGGATGATCAGATTGAAGATCAAAAGATCGCAGCCTTCGGCAGCGCCTACAAGGCGGCAATTACCAGACAAATCCTGAAATAACCTTGCGCCCCGCTTGCGCGGCCACTGCCTGCTCACTAACGTAGCGGCTTTATTGCGTCTCTACCCCCGCAGGAGCTTTGCCATGGCCTCGCCAGCCCTTACTCATTTTCTACCCCGGTTCGGCGTTGCCGCAGCAGTCGCGGGGGTTTTGAGCCTGACCGGTTGCCAGAGCTTCAATACCCAGGACACTGTTCCGCCGTCGATCGGCGTACAGCCGCTCAAGGGCTTGGCGCAAAACGTTTCGGTGCGCCGCAATGCCATGGGCATGCCGCTGATCGAAAGCAGTACCTTCCACGACGCGCTGTTCACCCTCGGCTACGTGCACGCCAGCGACCGCATCACGCAAATGGTCACCCTGCGCTTGCTGGCCCAGGGCCGTTTGGCGGAGATGCAGGGTTCAGACTTGCTGGACGCCGACCGCTACATGCGTGCGGTCAACCTGAAGAAAAGCGCTGGTGAGCTGTACAAGGCTTCGTCGCCGCGCCTCAAGCGCTTCTTCGAAGTCTATGCCCGTGGGGTCAACGCTTACCTGTTCCGCTATCGCGACAAACTGCCGGCCGACCTCGCCGCCACGGGTTACAAGCCTGAATACTGGAAGCCGGAAGATTCGGCGCTGATTTTCTGCCTGCTGAACTTCAGCCAGTCGGCCAACCTGCCCGAAGAAATTTCCTCGCTGGTGCTGGCCCAATCGGTCACCACCGACAAACTGCCATGGCTGACGCCTTCCGCCCCCGACGAAAAACTGCCGTTGGCCGAAAGCGAAAAGCTTCAGGGCATCCAGCTCAACGGGCAAGTCCCGGGTCTGGCGGACATCAGCAAAGCCACCAGCCAGTTGTCTGACCTGAATCTGCTCGGCGCCACGTCATCGAACAACTGGGCCATCGCCCCGCAACGCAGCCGCAGCGGCAAAAGCCTGCTGGCCAGCGACGCCCATGGCCCGATGGGCGTGCCGTCGTTGTTCAGCTACGTGCAGATTCGCGCACCGAAGTATCAGGCGTCCGGCGTGACCATTGCCGGGTTGCCGATGGTGCTCGGCGGGTTCAACGGCAAAGTGGCGTGGAGCATGACCACGGTCATGGGCGACAACCAGGATGTGTTCCTGGAAAAAATCAAACGCCAAGGCAACGGCCTGGCGTACGAAGTCGGCGGCAAATGGCAAGCGGCAACCGTGCGCAACGAAACTTATTTCGTCAAAGGCCAGCGGCCGATTCGCGAAGCGGTGTACGAAACCCGCCACGGCCCGCTGCTCAACAGCGCCCAGGGCCTGGCACAGGGCAGTGGCTACGGTTTGGCCTTGCAGACGCCGAACTTCACCGACGATAAAACCCTTGACGCGTTTTTCGACCTGTCCCGCGCGCAAAACGTCGAGCGGGCCTCGGACGCCAGCCGTGAGATCCGTGCCATCGCCCTGAACCTGGTGTTCGCCGACGCGAGCAATATCGGCTGGCAAGTCACCGGCCGTTTCCCGAACCGCCGCGAAGGCGAAGGCCTGTTGCCCTCGCCAGGTTGGGACGGTCGTTACGACTGGGACGGTTACGCCGACCCGATGCTGCATCCGTACGATCAGGACCCGGCCCAAGGCTGGCTCGGCACGGCCAACCAGCGGGTCATACCTCACGGCTACGGCATGCAGCTGTCCAATTCCTGGTCGGCACCGGAGCGTGGCGAACGCTTGGCGGAACTGGCCAGCGTGGGCAAGCATGACACCCGCAGCGTGATCGCCATGCAGTACGACCAGACCACCACCTTCGCCGCCAAACTGAAAAAAATGTTCGAGGCACCGGGCATGGCCCAGCCGCTGAAACAGGCCATTCAGGCTTTGCCGGGGGCAGATCAAGGCAAGGCTCGCGAGGCGTTGACCCGCTTGATGGCGTTCGACGGCAAACTCAGCCCGAGCTCTGCCGACGCGGCGATCTACGAGCTGTTCCTGCAGGAAAGCACCCAGCAGATCTTCCTCGATGAACTGGGCCCGGAAAGCAGCCCGGCGTGGAAAGCCTTTATCGCCAACGGCAAGTTGTCCTACGCCGCGCAGGCCGATCACTTGCTGGGGCGTGAGGACAGTCCGTTCTGGGATGACACGCGCACCGCGCAGAAAGAAGACAAACCGGCGATCCTCGCCCGCAGCCTCGCCGCAGCGATCAGTGCTGGCGACAGTCAGTTGGGCGGCGACCACAAGGCCTGGCAGTGGGGCAAATTGCACCGCTATGAATGGAAGAACAGCAGTGGCCAGACCGTTCGCGGTCCGCTGGCGGCTGGTGGCGATCACACCACGCTCAACACCGCTGCCTTCGCCTGGGGCCAGGACTTCAACACCACGCTGGCACCTGCCATGCGCTTTATCGTCGACTTCGGCCAGGCCGAACCGTTGATGGGCCAGAACGCCACCGGCCAGTCCGGCAACCCGGCCAGTCCGAACTATCTGAACAGCATCGACGCGTGGCTGAAAGGCCAATACATGAGCCTGCCGATGCAGCCGCAGAACTACGACAAGGTGTACGGCACCAAGCGCTTGACGCTGACACCGGGGAAATAAGGGCAAGATCAAAAGATCGCAGCCTTCGGCAGCTCCTACAGGGGATCGCGTACACCCTGTAGGAGCTGCCGAAGGCTGCGATCTTTTGCCTTTTAATTTGATAGAACTTCTCGCCCTGCGCCCACCTCATAGCTAACAAGTCCCTCCATTCCGGCAACGACATGGATCTTGTTATCGCACGTCCCGAAGGCTTGTACTGCCCCGCCGGCGATTTCTACATCGATCCGTGGCGGCCGGTCGAGCGCTCGGTCATCACCCACGCCCACGGCGACCATGCCCGCACCGGCAATGAACACTATCTGGCGGCGGCTCCCGGTGAAGGGATTCTGCGTGCGCGACTGGGCCAGGACATCGATTTGCAAACCCTGGCCTATGGCGAGCGGTTGCTACATCACGGCGTCACCCTGAGTTTTCACCCTGCCGGTCACGTACTCGGCTCGGCCCAGGTGCGCCTCGAATATGGCGGTGAAGTCTGGGTCGCTTCCGGTGACTACAAAATCGAACCCGACGGCACGTGCGCCCCGTTCGAACCGGTGCGCTGCCACACCTTCATCACCGAATCGACCTTCGGCCTGCCGATCTATCGCTGGCAACCGCAAGCAGAAGTGTTTGCCGAGATCAATCAGTGGTGGCAAGCCAACGCCGCCGAGGACAAGGCCAGCGTGTTGTTCTGCTATTCCTTCGGCAAGGCCCAGCGCATTCTCCACGGCATCGACGCCAGCCTCGGCCCGATTCTGGCGCATGGCGCGGTTGAGCCGCTCAATCGCGTCTATCGCGAAAGCGGCATATACCTGCCGCCAACCCTCTATGCCGGGGAAGTACAAAAAAGCGACCCGATGATGCGCAAAGCCCTGGTCATCGCCCCACCTTCGGCCAGCGGCAGTACCTGGATGCGTCGCTTTGGCGACTACAGCGACGGCTTCGCCAGCGGCTGGATGCGCCTGCGCGGTACGCGGCGGCGTCGCGGTGTAGATCGCGGCTTTGTACTTTCCGACCACGCCGATTGGCCGGGCCTGCTCTGGGCCATTGAACAGACCGGCGCCGAACGGGTGATGGTTACCCACGGTTCTGTCGCCGTACTGGTGCGTCACCTGCGCGAGCAAGGCCTCGATGCCCAGGGCTTTACCACCGAATACGGAGACGATGAAGAAGAGCCCTCACCCACCGCACCCGAGAGGGTCGAGTCGCAGCCATGAAAGCCTTCGCCGAGTTGTACGCCGAGCTCGACGCCACGACCTCAAGCAACGCCAAACTGGCGGCGATGCAACACTACTTCGCTCAGGCTGCCCCCGAAGACGCGGCGTGGGCGGTGTACTTTTTGTCCGGCGGACGCCCCAGGCAACTGGTGCCGGTCCGTGTCCTGCGAGAACTGGCGGTAGCGTATTCCGGGCTGTCGACATGGCTATTCGAAGAAAGTTATCAGGCGGTGGGCGACCTGGCGGAAACCATTTCACTGGTACTGCCGGAATCGGTGCATAGCTCCAACGATGGGCTGGCGGTGTGGATTGAAGACAAGCTACTGCCATTGCGTGGCGAATCCCCCGACGTGCTCGCCGAACGACTGCCCGAACTCTGGCAGCAACTGGACCGCTCGAGCCTGATGTTGTGCATCAAGTTGATCACCGGCAGTTTCCGCGTCGGTGTTTCCAAGTTGCTGGTGACCCGCGCCTTGGCATCGATGGCTCATCTCGACAGCAAACGCGTGGCCCAGCGGTTGGTGGGTTATACCGATTTGTCCAATCGCCCGAGCGCGGCCAGCTACCTGAAACTGATCGCCGCCGAATCTGCCGACGAGCATGACCAGCGCGGAGGTCAGCCCTATCCGTTTTTCCTCGCCCACGCGCTGTCGCAACCAGTGGAGCAGTTTGAAGTGCTACTTGGGCCCGCCAGTGATTGGCAAGTCGAGTGGAAGTGGGATGGCATCCGCGCCCAAGTGGTCAAGCGTGACGGGAGGCTGTGGATCTGGTCGCGGGGTGAAGAACTGGTCACCGAACGTTTTCCCGAATTCGAAAGCCTCGTTCATTGCCTGCCTGACGGCACAGTGATCGACGGGGAAATTGTCGTGTGGAAGACAGCACAACCCGCTACCGAAGATGCCTTCAACCCGCAATCGCCAACGTCACCCTCAGTGCAACCATTCGCCCTGCTCCAGCAGCGGATTGGCCGCAAAACCTTGAGCAAGAAAATTCTCAGCGATGTCCCCGTGGTCGTTCTCGCTTACGACTTGCTGGAATGGCAAGGCGAAGACTGGCGCAACCAGCAGCAAGCCCGGCGTCGCGCGCAACTGGAACAGGTCATCGCCCACGCCAGCAATCCGGTATTACTCGCCTCGCCATTGCTGACCGGTAAAGATTGGTTTGACCTCGCCCGGCAACGGGAAGCGTCTCGCAGCCTCGGCGTCGAAGGCATGATGCTCAAGGCGCGGGAAGCGCTAT
The DNA here is from genome assembly GCF_019947275.1 of Pseudomonas sp. GL-RE-29. NCBI lineage: Bacteria > Pseudomonadati > Pseudomonadota > Gammaproteobacteria > Pseudomonadales > Pseudomonadaceae > Pseudomonas > Pseudomonas sp. GL-RE-29. Next base: position 16,613 of record NZ_JAGYGD010000037.1, on the reverse strand, counting down.
ACGGCGTCGGCCGTACCAAGGACATCGGAGTGTGGTGGAAATGGAAAGTCGACCCGTTCAGCGTCGACGCGGTGCTTATTTACGCGCAACGCGGGCATGGCCGCCGGGCCAGTCTCTACAGCGACTACACCTTCGCCGTCTGGGACGGTCCACCGGATGCCAACGAACGCGCACTGGTGCCGTTCGCCAAGGCTTACTCGGGGCTGACTGATGAAGAAATGCGCCAGGTCGACAACATCGTGCGTAGAACCACCGTGGAAAAATTCGGCCCGGTGATCAGTGTGAAACCCAGCCTGGTGTTCGAGTTGGGCTTTGAGGGGATTGCCCTGTCCAAGCGGCACAAAAGCGGGATTGCGGTGCGGTTTCCGCGAATGTTGCGCTGGCGGCAGGATAAAACCGTCGATGAGGCCGACCACCTCGGCACCTTGCAGGACTTGCTCAGCTAACCACTCCACCTGTAGCGAGGGAGCTTGCTCCCGCTGGGCTGCGAAGCGGCCCCAAACCCTGTCCACACAGTGCCTCAGTCGAACCCGTTGAATCGCGATGACGACTGCTGCGCAGCCGAGCGGGAGCAAGCTCCCTCGCCACAATGATTCATGTCTGTTCGAACCGAAACAGTGCAGGCTTCCCACGCCGCCCATTTTCGTGCACTAATCCCCTCCGGCAATTTCCCGAGCGCCTTTTAAACGCTTGTTCGCCACTCTGGTTCGGAAATTGCTACTTTCATTAGGTCTTACGCTTACCAGTAACAATAATTCTGCGCCACAAGCGCTCATATTGGTTCTTAGGGATTGAATAATGAAAAAAGCATTGCTGACCCTTTCTGCACTGGCATTGTGCGTAGCTGCTGGCTCTGCGCTGGCAAAGGAATACAAGGAATTGCGTTTTGGCGTTGACCCTTCCTACGCACCGTTCGAGTCGAAAGCGGCCGACGGCAACCTGGTGGGCTTCGACATCGATCTGGGGAACGCAATCTGTGCCGAGCTGAAGGTCAAGTGCAAATGGGTCGAAAGCGATTTCGACGGCATGATTCCTGGCCTGAAGGCCAATAAATTCGACGGTGTGATCTCCTCGATGACCGTCACCCCGGCCCGCGAAAAAGTCATCGACTTCTCCAGCGAGCTGTTCTCCGGCCCAACCGCTTACGTGTCGAAGAAAGGTTCTGGCATCACCGCTGACGTCGCTTCGCTGAAGGGCAAAACCGTTGGCTATGAGCAAGGCACCATCCAGGAAGCCTATGCCAAAGCCGTTCTCGACAAGGCTGGCGTGAAAACCCAGGCCTATCAGAACCAGGACCAGGTGTATTCCGACCTGACTTCCGGTCGTCTCGACGCCGGCATCCAGGACATGCTGCAAGCTGAGCTGGGCTTCCTGAAGTCGCCAAACGGTGCAGGTTACGAAATCAGCCAGCCAGTCGACAGCGAACTGCTGCCAGCCAAAACTGCGGTCGGTATTAAGAAAGGTAACACCGAGCTGAAAGCACTTTTGGATAAAGGTATCAAAGCGTTACACGATGATGGCACCTACGCCACCATCCAGAAGAAACACTTTGGCGATCTGAATCTGTACAGCGGCAAATAATGCCCGGCGCCCATCTTGCGATGGGCGCTTTTTTCTTCCGATCAGGTTGCTGATTTATGTTCGAAAACCTCCTGCAAAATCTGGGGCTCTCAGCCTTCAGCCTCAAGGGCTTCGGTCCTTTGCTGATGGAAGGCACCTGGATGACCATCAAATTATCGGCGATGTCGCTGCTGGTGGCCGTATTGCTCGGCCTGCTCGGCGCCAGTGCCAAACTGTCTAAAGTCAAACTGCTGCGCCTGGTTGCCCAGTGCTACACCACGCTGATTCGCGGGGTGCCGGACCTGGTGCTGATGCTGCTGATCTTCTACAGCCTGCAAACCTGGCTGACGTCGCTCACCGACTACATGGAATGGGAATACATCGAGATCAACCCGTTCAGCGCCGGGGTCCTGACCCTGGGCTTCATTTACGGCGCCTACTTCACCGAGACGTTCCGCGGCGCCATCCTTGCCGTGCCTCGCGGTCAGGTCGAAGCGGCCACCGCCTACGGCCTCAAGCGTGGCCAGCGTTTTCGTATCGTGGTGTTCCCGCAAATGATGCGCTACGCCCTGCCGGGTATCGGCAATAACTGGATGGTGATGCTCAAGGCCACCGCGCTGGTGTCGATCATCGGTCTCGCCGATCTGGTCAAGGCCGCGCAGGACGCCGGTAAAAGCAGCTATCAACTGTTCTACTTCCTGGTGCTCGCTGCGCTGATCTATCTGCTGATCACCAGCGCCTCCAACTTCATTCTGCGCTGGCTCGAACGCCGCTATGCCGCCGGTACCCGGGAGGCCGTACGATGATCGAACTCCTGCAGGAATACTGGAAAGCTTTCCTCTACACCGACGGCCAAAACATCACCGGCCTGGCCATGACCCTGTGGCTGCTCAGTGCGTCGATCTTCATCGGTTTCATCGTCTCGATCCCGCTGTCCATCGCCCGGGTTTCGCCGCACTTCTACATTCGTTGGCCGGTGCAGTTCTACACCTATCTGTTCCGTGGCACGCCGCTCTATATCCAGTTGCTGATCTGCTACACCGGGATCTACAGCCTGGCCGCCGTGCGCGAGCAACCGTTGCTCGACAGCTTTTTCCGCGATGCGATGAACTGCACCATCCTCGCTTTTGCCCTGAACACCTGCGCCTACACCACGGAGATCTTCGCCGGGGCGATTCGCAGCATGAACCACGGCGAAGTCGAAGCCGCCAAGGCTTACGGTCTGACAGGCTGGAAGTTGTATGCCTACGTGATCATGCCTTCGGCCCTGCGTCGCTCGTTGCCGTATTACAGCAACGAAGTGATCCTGATGCTGCACTCGACCACCGTGGCGTTCACCGCGACCATCCCGGACATCCTGAAAGTCGCCCGGGACGCCAACTCGGCGACCTTCCTGACCTTCCAGTCGTTCGGCATCGCCGCGCTGATCTACCTGACCGTCACCTTTGCGCTGGTCGGCCTGTTCCGCCTCGCCGAACGTCGATGGCTGGCCTTCCTCGGGCCGACTCACTAAGACCCGCTTCGGGATATAAGAAAAATGCGCCACCAGATTCATGACCTGCTGGCCCCGCTGCCGGGGACCGCACGACAGATTCACAGTTTTCACTTCGGGCCGACATCGGCGCCTACCGTTACAAGCGCCCAACGCAAGATCTACATCCAGTCGTCCCTGCATGCCGATGAAATGCCCGGCATGTTGGTGGCCTGGCACCTCAAGCAGCGTCTGGCGGAGCTTGAAGCCGCAGGCCGCCTGCGCAGCGAAATCGTGCTGGTGCCAGTCGCCAACCCGGTCGGACTGGAACAAGTGTTGATGGATGTTCCGCTAGGCCGTTACGAGCTGGAAAGCGGGCAGAACTTCAATCGCTGGTTCGTCGATTTGAGCGAAGAGGTCGGCAACGAAATCGAAGGCCAGCTCGGTGATGATCCGCAGCGCAACCTCGAACTGATCCGCAACAGCCTGCGCAACGCCCTCGCCCGGCAGACCGCCAGCACCCAGTTGCAATCCCAGCGCCTGACCCTGCAACGGCTGGCCTGCGATGCCGACATGGTGCTGGACCTGCATTGCGATTTCGAAGCCGTCGCGCACCTGTACACCACGCCTGACGCCTGGCCGCAGGTCGAGCCGCTGGCCCGTTACATCGGTGCAGAAGCCAGCCTGCTGGCCACCGATTCCGGCGGTCAGTCGTTCGACGAATGCTTCACCCTGCTCTGGTGGCAATTGAAAGAACGCTTCGGCGAGCAATTCGACATTGCGCCGGGCAGTTTTTCGGTCACCGTCGAGCTGCGCGGCCAGGGCGACGTCAATCACCCACTGGCCAGCCTCGACAGCCAGGCGCTGATTGATTACCTGATTCACTTCGGCGCCATTGCCGGCGAACCAGCGCCCCTGCCCGAGCTGCCCTACCCGGCCACGCCGCTGGCGGGTGTCGAGCCGGTGGCCACGCCGGTCGGTGGTTTGCTGGTATTTACCGCACTGCCGGGGGAATACCTGGAAGCCGGACAGCTTGTCGCCGAAATCATCGATCCGATCTCTGACCGTGTCACGCCTGTCCACTGCACCGCCGCCGGGTTGATGTACGCCCGTTCGCTGCGCCGCATGGCCACGGCCGGCATGGTGATCGCCCACGTCGCGGGCGCCGAAGCCTATCGCAGCGGCTACCTACTTTCGCCTTGAGGATGCATGCTCCATGTACAAACTGACCATTGAAGGCCTGCATAAAAGCTATGGCGATCATGAGGTGCTCAAAGGCGTTTCGCTCAAGGCCAACACCGGCGACGTCATCAGCCTGATCGGCGCCAGCGGCTCGGGCAAAAGTACTTTTTTGCGCTGCATCAACTTTCTCGAACAACCCAACGACGGGGCGATGAGCCTCGACGGCCAGGCGATCCGCATGGTCAAGGATCACCACGGCATGCACGTCGCCGATCCCGATGAACTGCAGCGGATCCGCACCCGCCTGGCCATGGTGTTCCAGCACTTCAACCTGTGGAGCCACATGACCGTGCTGGAAAACATAACCATGGCCCCGCGTCGGGTGCTGGGTTGCAGCAAGCAGGAAGCCGAAGACCGCGCGAGACGCTACCTCGACAAGGTTGGCCTGCCGGCACGTGTCGCCGATCAGTACCCGGCGTTCCTCTCCGGCGGTCAGCAACAGCGCGTCGCCATTGCCCGCGCGTTGGCCATGGAACCGGAAGTCATGCTGTTCGACGAACCGACCTCGGCGCTGGACCCGGAACTGGTAGGCGAAGTGCTCAAAGTGATCCAGGGCCTGGCTGAAGAAGGCCGGACCATGATCATGGTGACCCACGAAATGAGCTTCGCCCGCAAGGTGTCGAGCCAGGTGTTGTTTCTGCATCAGGGCCTGGTGGAAGAAGAAGGCGCGCCGGAAGACGTGCTGGGTAACCCGAAGAGCGAGCGGTTGAAGCAGTTTCTTAGCGGCAACTTGAAGTAACTGCTTGCTGTTAAACGGGAGCCAGGCTGACTGGTTCCCGTCACTCAACGCGCTTCGTACTCCAGCCTGAAGCTACCGTTCTCCACCTCCAAACCATCGGCATCCAGTCCGCTGAAGCGTCCGGAAAACTGGGCATCTCCGCCAACGGTCAACTCGAGTCTGCCGCGATAAAGTTCCGCTTCGGAGGTGCCTGTCACATGGATGACCATAGGCGACCTTTCGCCCAGCCCCAGGCTAAAGCTGCCACTCTCGAGTTCCACCGGTAAATAGACGTAAAACTCCTTGCCCTGACCATTGTTCGCCTCGATAAAGTGGACGCCCGGCAGGTCGTAGTAGTTGAGACCCTCGGTCACACGAAACTCCAAAGTGCCCTCAGTCGTGATCACATCGGCACTCAAGTGCCCCGTTCTATCTGTACTCATCTGAATTCCTTTTCATATTCATTGATAACTGCGCGGCGATAAAAACACGCCTGACCTGCCGATAGGTTTCAACGGTAAACACAGTTATTTCCGGATATGAGAATCCTCGGCGATGAGCTTTTGTAGGAGCTGCCGAAGGCTGCGATCTTTTGATTTTGCTTCTACAAATCAAGATCAAAAGATCGCAGCCTGCGGCAGTTCCTACAGATCCGCGTTAAACCTTTGGTAGTGCGTCGTGGTCACTGAAGGAAGACTTTCAGAGCGCACACCGCCGGCATGGGAACCACCTCCGACTTCGCCAAACGCTGGTTCAGCGCTCGCGCCTGGAAGCCGTTCACCTTTCAGAAACAGGTGTGGGCCGCAGTAAAACAAGGGCAGTCCGGGTTGCTGCACGCCAGCACCGGCGCCGGCAAAACCTACGCAGTCTGGTTCGGCGCGCTCAATCGCTTTGCCCGCTCTTCACCACCCATTGAAACGCCCCGCAAACGCAAACCCGTCGCCGATCCCCTGACTGTGTTGTGGATAACGCCTATGCGCGCCTTGGCCGCCGACACGGCCCGCGCACTGGAAGCGCCGTTACAGGATTTGCAGATTCCGTGGAGCATCGGTCTGCGCACCGGCGACACCAGCAGCAGCGAGCGGGCGCGTCAAAGCCGCCGGCTGCCGACCACGCTGATCACTACGCCGGAAAGCCTGACCCTGATGCTGGCCCGTGCCGACGCACAAAGCGCACTCTCGACATTGCGCATGGTGGTGGTTGATGAATGGCATGAATTACTCGGCAACAAACGTGGTGTGCAATTGCAATTGGCGCTTGCTCGCTTGCGTCGCTGGCATCCCGAATTGATCGTTTGGGGCGTTTCCGCGACGCTGGGTAATCAGTCCCACGCCGAACAGGTCTTGATCCCACAGGGTGGCGGCGCAAGCGTTCAGGGCCAAACCAACAAGGAGCTGCGGGTCGATACGTTGCTTGCGCCTACCATCGAACGTTTTCCATGGGCTGGCCACATCGGACTGAAGATGTTGCCGCAAGTGGTTTCCGAGATTGAGTCCTGCGCCAGCAGCCTGGTTTTTACCAACACCCGTGCCCAATCGGAGATCTGGTACCAGGCCCTGCTTGACGCCCGCCCGGACTGGGCCGGCTTGATCGCGCTGCATCACAGTTCGTTGTCCCGCGACACCCGCGACTGGGTCGAACGCGCGCTCAAGGAAGGTCAACTCAAAGCAGTGGTCTGCACCTCCAGCCTGGATCTGGGCGTGGACTTTCTGCCGGTGGAACGGGTGCTGCAAATCGGCTCGGCTAAAGGCGTGGCGCGGCTGATGCAGCGCGCGGGTCGCTCCGGTCATGCACCGGGGCGAGTTTCGCGAGTCACGCTGGTGCCGACCCACAGTCTTGAATTGATCGAGGCCGCAGCGGCGCAGGATGCGGTGGCGCAACGTCGCATCGAACCCCGCGAGTCTCCCCACAAGCCACTGGACGTGCTGGTGCAACACTTGGTCAGCATGGCGTTGGGCGGCGGATTTCTGCCCGATGACTTGTACGAAGAAGTGCGCGGCGCCTGGGCGTATCGCGACCTGAGCCCGGCGGAATGGGTTTGGGCGTTGGCTTTCGTACGCCATGGCGGGCTTTCTCTGACAGCCTATCCGGATTACCGGCGTGTCGAACCCGATGAATCGGGCGTGTGGCGGGTACCGGATGCGCGCTTGGCTCGTCGGCATCGCATGAGCATCGGCACTATCGTCAGCGACGCGAGCCTCCAGTTGAAGTTCTGGAGCAAGGGCGGCGGGGGCAAGCAACTCGGCAGTGTCGAAGAAGGCTTCATCGCGCGCCTTAAGCCGGGCGATGGTTTCCTGTTCGCAGGGCGCTTGCTGGAGTTGGTGCGGGTGGAAAACATGACCGCCTACGTCAAACGCAGCACCGTGAAAAAAGCGGCGGTGCCACGCTGGAATGGCGGGCGCATGCCGCTGTCCAACGAGTTGGCCAATGCTGTGGTTGTGCGCTTCAGTGCGGCGGCGAAAGGCGAATTCATCGGTCCGGAAATGCGGGCGTTGCGCCCGCTGCTGGAGCTGCAACAAAAGTGGTCCGGCCTGCCAACCGAAAAAAGTCTGCTGGCCGAAACGCTGAAATCCCGCGAAGGCTGGCACCTTTTCCTCTATCCCTTTGCCGGGCGTCAGGTACATCTTGGGTTGGCGAGCCTGCTGGCGTGGCGAGTCAGTCAACGGCAGTCGCTGACCTTTTCTATCGCAGTCAATGATTACGGACTGGAACTGCTGAGCGCGACGCCTGTGGATTGGCACGTACAGCTCAATCCTGAACTGTTTGATTCGCAGCAGCTGTTGGTTGACGTGCTCGCCAGCCTGAATGCCGGTGAGCTGGCGCTACGCCGCTTTCGCGAGATCGCACGAATCGCCGGGCTGGTTTTCACCGGGTACCCGGGCGCGCCGAAAAGCACGCGTCAGGTTCAAGCGTCGAGCGGTTTGTTTTTTGAAGTGTTCAAACAGTACGACGCCCAGAATCTGCTGCTGGCCCAGGCCGGGGAAGAAGTCCTACGAGAGGAATTGGATATTCATCGTCTGGAGCAGACCCTGGAGCGGATCAATCGACTGCAACTCGATCTGCACACGATCAAGCGTCCTACGCCACTCGGATTTCCCTTGCTGGTGGAACGCATGCGCGAAAGCATGAGTTCGGAAAAGCTCGCGGATCGAATCAGGCGAATGGTCGACGATCTGGAGAAAACGGCCGAAACAAGGAAAGCCAGATGACCACGTCTTATCCGGTTCGACTGACAGGAGAAGAGCTTTGGTTATTGCCGGAAAAAGCCATCTACTGGCCGGCACAACAAGCGCTGCTGGTCGCCGACGTGCATTTCGGCAAGGCCGCCGCTTATCGCAGTTTGGGCCAGCCAGTACCACAAGGTACGACCGCTGAAAATATTGCCGTGCTGGACGCAATACTGGCAGCCCTGCCCTGTCGCCAGCTGATATTCCTCGGCGACTTTCTCCATGGGCCCGGTTCCCATGCGGTTGCTACGCTGAAGGCTTTGGCCGAATGGCGAACGCGGCACAGCGAGTTGCCGATGACGCTGATCCGCGGAAACCACGATAAGCGCGCCGGTGATCCGCCTGCTTCAATGAACATTCGCGTAGTGCCTGAGCCGTTGCTTCTTGGGCCCTTCGCCCTGCAACACGAACCCGATCTGCATCCGAGCCGGCATGTACTCGCCGGTCATGTGCATCCGGTCTATCGGCTGAACGGTCGAGGCCGGCAAAGTCTACGCCTGCCGTGCTTCAGACTCGGGAAAGAGATCAGTCTGTTACCCGCCTTCGGCGCATTTACCGGGGGATATCAAGTCCATCACGACGATGACTGTAGGATCTTTGTCATTGGTGACAACGAAATATGGCCAGTCAGCTGAAGTCTTCAAGGACATCAGCTGACTGACCATTCAATTTCTGCGCAGGACATCAGGCCACAGGCGCAGGGGGCGGCTCATCCGGCAGGGTGGGTTCACCGGGCTCGGTGGGTTGTTCGTTGGGGGTATCGGGATCAGGTTGACCGGGGATGCCCCCAGCCATGCTGATCGGCGGATGTGCCAACAAGGACCAGGCCAGGACGCCAACCTGATTGGGCTCGAGCCTTGCCAGTTCGGCACTTATTCGCGGGTCGATCTTCATAAAGCACTCCTGAGCGATGGCCCGATCCGCCTTGCGCGAATCGGAGCAGTACACTCCATAGAGTGTACGCTCGCTCAAGAATTCCCACGGTTTGTCAGACGGCTGACTCAGGTCCGCGGCAGGGTCACGCCACGCTGGCCCTGATACTTGCCACCGCGGTCCTTGTAGGAGACTTCACACTCTTCGTCGGACTCAAGGAACAACATCTGCGCCACGCCTTCGTTGGCGTAGATCTTGGCCGGCAAATTAGTGGTGTTGGAGAATTCCAGGGTCACGTGCCCTTCCCACTCAGGCTCGAGCGGCGTCACGTTGACGATGATGCCGCAGCGCGCGTAGGTGCTTTTACCCAGGCAAATGGTCAATACGTTACGCGGAATGCGGAAGTATTCGACGGTGCTGGCCAGGGCGAAGGAGTTCGGCGGAATGATGCAAACATCGCTGTGGATATCGACGAAGCTGCCCGCATCAAAGTTTTTCGGGTCGACGATCGCCGAATTGATGTTGGTGAACACCTTGAAATGATTGGTGCAACGCACATCGTAGCCGTAGCTCGACACGCCGTAGGAGATCACACGGCTATCATCGCTGCCGCGCACCTGGCGCTCGACGAAAGGCTCGATCATGCCGTGTTCCTGCGCCATGCGGCGAATCCACTTGTCCGATTTGATGCTCATGGCGGGTGTCCTGAATAGCGAGGTCGAAAAATTCTGTCCGGCATCTTACCGGGCGCGCCGCCGGGTTCAAAGTCCGCACTGCAATTCTCGCCGAACAGGCTGGAATTACACGCGATGGCGACGAACCGTCACACCGTCGATCCTTAAAATAGAGAAACCTTCGCAAGAAGCATTGGCACGTTCCGGAAAAAGGGTTAAGGTGGCGTCACTGTGCTGCTTGTGTCACTGAGAATCTCTACACGATATGTTGAATTTCGATCCAACCATCTACAAGAATTTTTCCTGCTCTTTGCACTCAGTCTCGGCCAGGGTTCTTCCTGAGTCGCAGTTATCTTTGTTCAAGGAGTTACACCATGTCTAATCGCCAAACCGGTACCGTTAAGTGGTTCAACGATGAAAAAGGCTTCGGCTTCATCACCCCACAATCCGGTGACGACCTGTTCGTTCACTTCAAAGCTATCCAATCCGACGGCTTCAAAAGCCTGAAAGAAGGCCAACAGGTTTCTTTCATCGCTACCCGCGGTCAGAAAGGCATGCAAGCTGAAGAAGTTCAAGTTATCTAACTTGTACTCGCTTTAGTAAAAAGCCCCGCCCTCAAAAGCGGGGCTTTTTTGTGCCTGCAGGTTTTTCGCAGGCGCAAAAAAGATCGCAGCCTTCGGCAGCTCCTACAGGACGTATGCCAATCCATGTAAGAGCTGCCGAAGACTGCGATCTTTCAGGCGTTACCAGGTCACGCCAAACCCAGCAGTGTACCGGGTCTTGTCCAGATCAGCATCGCTGGTCCCGTCGATAATGTCTCGCTCGGCCTTGAGGTTCAGCGACGCCCAGTCCGTCACCTTGTAACGCAATCCCATCTCGGCATCCAGCGCATATTCCGCCACGCCCGACAACGGTTTGCCCACCTCGCCATTGGTGAAGAATTCCACCTTCTTGCCGATCAGGTAGCGGTTGTAATCCCACTTCATCGCCACGGAATAGAAATTTTCCTTACTGCCATCGGCGAATTCATAATCCGTGCGGTTGACCAGTGAACCGAGCGAGAACGCACCCAGCTCATCATCCCAGAATTGATAACCAGGACCGGTACCGACCGTGCGCTGACGAGAAAGGTCTTCGACCTTGTCGCGCTTGTAGACCAGGCGACCCTGCCAGAACCATTTTTCCGTCAGGAAGCGGTCGAGGGAATACTCGGCTCGCCAATTGTCCGTTGTGACATCCTTGTCCTGATACTCGCGGTTGTACTCGCCTTCTGCGATGTGCCGCCAGCGGCCATGACGCGCCGTGGTCTTGAAGTCGATGTCGTAGTCGTCGGTATCTTTGTCCGCCCGCTGATAATCCAGCGCCGCGTCGATGTTGCCCTTCCACACCAGATCCTCGACCACCGGTTTAGGCTTGAGGATTTGCTGGACACTCGCCAGCTCAACAGTCTTTGGCGCTTCACCGTTTTCCAGGGTTACCTTGCCGTCTTCCGCCGCGTGCAAGGACTTGGCCTTCTCGCCGGTGTAGGCGTCTTGCTTGACCAGCAACTCCTGATCGCTTTCGAGGGTCTTGACCTGTTTCCAGTCGATCGGCACCGCACCGGCGTACTCGGTCTGGACCAACAGCTTGCCACCGTCGAACAGGATGATCTTGCCACTCAGCTTGTCACCGTTCTTCAACCAGACGGTGTCGGCGAGCAAGGGAGTGGAGGCACTGATGACAGCGAGGCACAGCAGGGTTCTGGACAACATAAGCAAATACAGGCTCAGGTTCGCGAAAAAAAGTCGGCATTATCCGTAGGAATAAGACCCTAGCAAGGACTGACACGACTATTTCTATTGAGTTCATTTCTCAACTGGCCATCCAGGATTTACTCTACAAGCGCAAAAGCGATTTTCATCAGGAACCCCGGACGTGACCGACCCAACCACCGAACCCGACAGCGCCGCACAAATCCGACGCACGGCGCTGTACTCGACGCTCGCGCAAGTGCCCGAGGGCAAAGTGGTGAGTTACGGTCAATTGGCCGAGCTGGCCGGGCTGGGACGTGCCGCCCGCTGGGTCGGACGCACCCTGAGTCAACTGCCCCCAGACAGCAAATTACCCTGGCATCGGGTACTCGGTGCTGGCGGACGAATAAGCTTGCCGGTGGGCAGCGCGTCCGGCGACGAACAACGCTCGCGTTTGCGCATGGAGGGCATCAGTATCCTGAATAATCGTGTTGATATTCAGCGCCATGGCTGGCGTCCGGTAGAGCACAGCGGTTAGAGTGCGCGCTTTGTTTCCGTATTTCTTGAGGCAGACTCCAGCCCATGCCCCGTAAAACCTGGCGCGCCGCGCTCGCCGCTTATGCCAGCCCTTCGACGCTTGTACTGTTGCTGCTTGGTTTCGCCGCCGGCCTGCCCTACATGCTGGTGTTCTCGACACTCTCAGTCTGGCTGCGTGAAGCCGGTGTGGCCCGCGAAACGATCGGCTACGCAAGCCTGATCGGTCTGGCCTATGCCTTCAAATGGGTCTGGTCGCCGCTACTCGACCAATGGCGCCTGCCCTTGCTCGGCAAGCTCGGTCGACGACGTTCATGGCTTGTCCTGTCCCAGGCCCTGGTGATTCTCGGCCTGATCGGCATGGGTTTCTGTGACCCGCAAAAGCATTTGTCCTGGTTGATCGCTATCGCGGTCGTCGTCGCCTTCGCCTCGGCAACGCAAGATATTGCGGTCGATGCCTATCGCCTGGAAATTGCCGAAGACAGCCGCCAGGCTGCCCTGGCCGCCAGTTACATGTCCGGCTATCGGATCGCCGCGCTGCTGGCGACGGCCGGCGCGCTGTTCTTCGCTGAAGGCTTCGGCTCCACCGGTTTCAACTACCAGCATTCCGCCTGGGCCGGCACTTACCTGCTCTTCGGCGCGCTGATGGTCCCGGCGTTGCTGACTTCCCTGTTCATGCGCGAACCGCCGGTGCCACTGCGTACGCAACTGCAGGCCGGGCGCTACAGTTTCGCGCATCAACTGGCCTCGGTCTTCGTCCTGATCGTACTGCTGGTTTCTGTGCCGGCCATGTTCACCCAGCTCTACAACACCGATTTCGCCAGCGTGCTGTTCGAAGGTGAGAGCCTGCTCGACCTGCTACTCGAAGATCGCGCGTTCCTGCGGGCGATCCTCTACACCACACTCACCGCCTTGTGCCTCTCGGCCATGGGTCGCCGTGGCCTCGCGCCGGTGCTGACACCGGTCAACGACTTCATTCTGCGTTACCGCTGGCAAGCGCTGCTTCTGCTTGGCTTGATCGCCACCTATCGGATGTCCGATACGGTCATGGGCGTGATGGCGAACGTGTTCTATATCGACATGGGCTTCACCAAGGATCAGATTGCCAGCGTCAGCAAGATCTTCGGCTTGATCATGACCCTGGTGGGCGCCGGCATGGGCGGCCTGCTGATCGTGCGCTTTGGCATCTTGCCGATCCTGTTCATTGGCGGCGCCGCATCGGCGGGCACCAATATCTTGTTCCTGATGCTCGCCGACATGGGCGCGAACCTGAACATGCTGATCGTGACCATCTCACTGGACAACTTCAGCTCGGGCCTGGCGACCTCGGCGTTTGTCGCCTACTTGTCCAGCCTGACCAACCTCAAATTCTCCGCCACCCAATACGCGCTCCTCAGCTCGATCATGCTCCTGCTGCCACGTCTTATCGGCGGCTACTCGGGTGTCATGGTGGAGAAATTCGGTTACCACAATTTCTTCCTGATCACCGCCCTGCTGGGCGTTCCGACGCTGTTATTGATCGCCCTGCATTGGTTCCAGGAGAACCGCCGCGCAGGTCCGACACCCTCGCAGGAACCGGCCCCGACCCAGGTCGTGGAAGAGTCGTAGGAAGCATCTGTAGGAAACATTGCAGAGGGCGGTCAGATTCCCGCCCTCCTGCCACACCGCCGACCGCACGCCTGTACGCCAGCAGATCTCGCCCGTACAATGCTCCGTCATTTCTCGTCATCAGCAATCGATAACGGCCAACCATGCGCACCAGTCAATTTTTGCTCGCCACACAGAAAGAAACGCCTTCCGACGCGGTCGTGATCAGCCATCAGCTGATGCTGCGCGCCGGCATGATCCGCAAACTCGCCTCGGGCCTGTACACCTGGCTGCCGATGGGCTTGCGAGTGATGCGCAAGGTCGAAGCCGTCGTTCGTGAAGAAATGAACGCCGCCGGCTCGCTTGAAGTGTTGATGCCGAGCACTCAACCGGCTGAACTGTGGCAGGAATCCGGTCGCTGGGAAGAGTACGGCCCTGAACTGCTGCGCTTCAAGGATCGCCATGGTCGCGACTTCTGCGCCGGCCCGACCCACGAAGAAGTCATCACCGATCTGATGCGCAACGAGTTGAGCAGCTACAAGCAGCTGCCGATCAACCTGTACCAGATCCAGACCAAATTCCGTGACGAAATCCGCCCACGCTTCGGTTTGATGCGCGGCCGCGAATTCATCATGAAAGACGCCTATTCGTTCCACGCTGACCAGCCTTCGCTGCAGGTCACCTACGATCGGATGCACCAGGCGTACTGCAACGTGTTCACCCGTCTGGGCCTGAAATTCCGCCCTGTTGAGGCCGACAACGGCTCCATCGGTGGCGCCGGCTCCCACGAATTCCACGTATTGGCCGAATCCGGCGAAGACGACATCGTCTTCAGCAACGGCTCTGATTACGCGGCGAACATCGAGAAGGCCGAGGCCGTGCCACGGGAGACTTCCCGTCCCGCTGCGAGCGAAGAGTTGCGCCTGGTCGACACTCCAGACACCAAGACCATTGCCGCACTGGTGGAAAAATTCAATCTGCCGATCGAAAAGACCATCAAGACCCTGATCGTGCATGCCGAGGAAGAAGGCAAGCTGATTGCCCTGATCATCCGTGGCGACCACGAACTCAACGAGATCAAGGCTGCGAACCAGCCAGGCGTGGCCAGTCCACTGGTCATGGCCAGCGATGCCGAGCTGCGTGACGCCATTGGCGCCGGCGCCGGCTCCCTCGGCCCGTTGAACCTGCCGCTGCCAATCATCATCGACCGTTCCGTCGAATTGATGAGCGACTTCGGCATCGGCGCCAACATCGACGACAAGCATTACTTCGGCGTGAACTGGGAACGCGATCTGCCGGTTCCGACCGTGGCTGACCTGCGCAACGTGGTTTCTGGCGACCCAAGCCCGGACGGCAAAGGCACCCTGGAAATCAAGCGCGGCATCGAAGTCGGGCACATCTTCCAGCTGGGCAACAAGTACAGCAAAGCGATGAAGTGCGAAGTGCTGGGCGAGAACGGCAAGCCGGTCACCCTGGAAATGGGCTGCTACGGCATCGGCGTTTCCCGCGTGGTTGCAGCGGCTATCGAACAGAACAACGACGAAAAAGGCATCATCTGGAGCGACACCCTGGCGCCATTCCAGGTCGCCTTGGTGCCGTTGCGCTACGAGACCGAGCAGGTTCGCGAAGCCACCGACAAGCTCTATGCAGAACTGACTGCGGCCGGCTTCGAAGTGCTGTTGGACGATCGCGACAAGAAAACCAGCCCGGGCATCAAGTTCGCGGACATGGAGCTGATCGGCATTCCTCACCGGATCGTGGTCAGTGACCGCGGCCTCGCCGAAGGCAACCTGGAATACAAGAGCCGTACCGAGGCCGAGCCGCAAGCGCTGCCGGTCGCTGACGTACTGTCTTTCCTGCAGGCCCGTATCCGCCGCTGAAACCAGATAGAGACGTCATGTTCAAGCGAAACACCTTAGGCCTCGGTGGTGCCGCCCTGTGCGGCGCCCTGCTGGTCAGCGGCTGTGCCAATCACATGTCACAACGCAGCGAGCACGAGGAACGTGTCGAGCGCAAATTGCTCGATCACAGCCTGCAGATCGATGTCGGCGAGCCCAAGGTGCTTGAGCTGCCGCAACGGCGGGTGAAAATTCACGAGCAGAAGACTTTCGAAGTCACCGAGTTCGAAGTCACCCGCCATTACGATCGCTACACGCCCTACCAACCCTGGCGGGAGGTCTACGAGATCCCGTTGGGCGCGGTGGCGGTGGTCGGCGCTGTCGGCGCGAACGTGGTCAACGTGTTTGCCCTCGGCAACCTTCCGGATACCGTGACCAAGGACTGGTTCAGCTACGGTTTTGCCGGGCTCAACCCGTTCATGAACGTGCAGTCCAACGGTCGTGCGCAGCAGAACCTGGCGGGTATCGACGAAGTTCAGCTCGATAAACGCACGGAGTATTCGAGCCTGCCGTGGAGCGAGCGCCCGGTCGAGGTCAAGGCCGGCAAGGAAACGTTCGAGTTGAGCACCGACAAAAACGGCGTGTTGCGCCTGAATCTGCTGGACAGCCCGTTCGCCGAACATGACCTCAATCACCTGGGCAAGCTGCAGATCAGTGTCGCCGATGCCAAGGACGATGTGCACACCGACTCTACCCTGGCGCTGAGCAACACCCTGCGTGGCAAACTGCTCGAAGCCCATGGTCTGATTTACGACGACCTTGAAGACGACGAAGTGAGCCAGTGGGTACACCGGGTCAAACGCCTGTCGGAATTGGGTCTGGAAGAAGAAGCCAGTGAATTGGAACAAAGCCTGATCGAACTGACCCGCAACGATCCTGAACTGCAGACCGAGTTTTTGAAGTCGCTGACCAAGGATGCCGGGCGGTTGGTGGCGGATCCGGGGCCGAATTAAGACCCGCTAAAAGATCGCAGCCTGCGGCAGTCCTACAGGGAAACGCATTCCCATGCAGGAGCTGCCGAAGGCTGCGATCTTTTGAATTTTAACGCTCAAACAACTCCATCTGCTCAAACCCACCCCGCAAATCCTCCAGTCTCACC
>NZ_JAGYGD010000036.1:0-66275 GCF_019947275.1 Pseudomonas sp. GL-RE-29 | reverse complement strand
CGGCATCGTTATTACCAGCCGGATACGGGGCGCTATCTGACGCCGGATCCGGTGAAGTTGGCGGGTGGGTTGAATGCCTATCGGTATACGCCGAACCCGACGGGGTGGGTGGATCCGTTGGGGTTGAGCGGGAATTGTCCGGGGGCCAATAAGCCGGGTTGCTCGGTGCCGGATGGTGGTGTTGGGGTTAAGGTTGATGAGGGGGAGCCTGCATTACCGAAAATCTCGGCAGAGCAACGGCGGGCTAGGATTGATGAGCTAGCAGAAGCAAATGCATATCGGCGTTTAGATGAGGTTGAGCGCGCGTCCCCCGGAGGTCATTTTTTACAAAAGCATGGCGCGCAAACTACCCTGCACTCACAACTAGAGCGGGTACAGGAGGGAAAAAATCCTACGACAGGAGAAATAGAAAGGTATGAAAAAGGTAAGAGAAAAGGTGAGCCGGTCATACCTTCCGCGGCAACGCATTTTCTCAGTCATCGTGACCAACTGAATGCTATACATCGTGCTCAATTGATCTTTAAACATAGTGGTCTGGATGCCTCGAGACAACCTATTGAGATGGGTAAAAAAGTAGGTGAAGGATTTAAAAGAACAAACTCGCAGTATGGTGAGCAAACAAGGGCGGTGGTCATACTGGACAAAATTGGTCGCCCTATAACTGCATATACGGATTTTGATTAATGAATAATGACTACTCGTTGTGGAGTGTGCGTGGCTTGTTGTTTGTTTTTGACATAGAAAACACACGTGATATCAACAGGGAAGAAATCATAGTTTCAAAAGATGTAAATGATGATAGGGAGCTTTCTGAGTTGTTCGATGTTCTGATAAGGCCGGAATTTTTCGATTATGACGAAAAGGAAAGGCAGCGACTTATTGATACTTTGGTGTATTTTTTGGATTGTGGAGATACTTTTGATGAGGTTTTCACAAAAATGGATACCTACTTCGATGATGAGGTTTTAGATCAGCGTCAATTTATGCGCGTGCTGCTTGAACGATTGAGGGTTTATCAATTAGAAGGTAAAGAGGCTTAAGTTGATGCCGAGTATAATCGAACAGCCACCATCGCGAGCAGGTTCGTTCCTACAGGTTTCCTGCGGCTTTCAAAATGACGCATGACTTTGTAGGAGCGAGCCTGCTCGCGATGGCGGCCTGATGGTCAGCGCTGGCCCGTCAGCCATGCACCTTCAGGCACAGGCGCGACCAGGCTGTCGATCACATGCACGCTATACCCCTGCACATTCTTCGCATGGTGTTTAGCCTACGAAGCCATCTCCGCCAACTGGCTGGCGTCCAGTTGTGCACAGGCCTGTGGATGCAGATGCATCACACCAATGGACAACGACAGCAACGGAAACTCCTGCCGCACATCCTGTCGATTCGAGGCGATGAAGCAGCCGGCTTCGAGGTGTTCGTTGCGGTAGAAGCGGCGGCACTGGCTCTGGAAGTCGTCGAGGAGTTGGTTCAAGCGTTTGCGCCAGTCTTCCGGGCCGAGTACCAGCAGGAAGTCGTCGCCGCCAATATGGCCGACGAAGTCGCGGGACGGGTCGACGTGGTCGTTCAGCAAAATTGTTTGTTTGTGACAGTAGTACGTGTCCAGTTCCAATAATAAAAACCTCAACTCAGATCACTGAACTCCACCACCGGCATCGTCCGCTTCATCAACACCTTGCCGCCGCGAACCGAATACAGCGGCAACCCCTGACTTCGAATCACCTCGTAATCGCTATCCGCCGACAGAATCAACAAATTCGCCGGCCGTCCCGGTTCCAGTCCATACCGACTACCCAAGGCCATGGCCTTGGCGCTGTTGTCGGTGACCAGGTCCAGGGCGCTTTGCAGATTGCGGTAACCGAGCATGTGGCAGATGTGCAGGCCGGCTTCGAGTACCCGCAAAATGTTGCCGTTGCCCAGCGGATACCACGGGTCGACGATCGAGTCCTGGCCGAAACATACGTTCATGCCCGCTTCCAGCAACTCGTTGACCCGGGTCACGCCCCGGCGTTTCGGAAAGTTGTCGAAACGTCCTTGCAGGTGGATGCTCTCGGTGGGGCAGGAGACGAAACTGATCCCCGAATGCCCAAGCAGGCGAAACAGCTTGGCGCAGTAGGCGTTGTCGTAAGAGCCCATGGCCGTGGTGTGGCTGGCCGTGACCCGCGAACCCATGCAGCGGCTGCGAGCTTCTTCAGCCAGCACTTCGAGGAAGCGTGAGTGTGGGTCGTCGGTTTCGTCACAATGCACATCGACCAGGCAACCGGTGCGCTCGGCCAGGTCCATGAGGAACTTCACCGAACTCACGCCCTGTTCGCGGGTGTACTCGAAATGGGGAATGCCGCCGACCACGTCTGCGCCCATGTGGATCGCTTCTTCGATCAAATCGCGACCGTTGTGATAGGACTCGATGCCCTCTTGGGGAAACGCGACGATTTGCATGTCGATCAGGTGACGACTTTCCTCGCGTACTTCGAGCATCGCCTTAAGGGCGGTCAATTGTGGGTCGGTGACGTCGACGTGGGTGCGTACGTGCTGGATGCCGTGGGCGGCGAGGTTCTGGATGGTTTTCTTCGCCCGGGTCTTGGTGTCTTCCAGGGTGATAGTCGCTTTGCGCTCGCCCCAGCATTCGATGCCCTCGAACAGCGTGCCGCTCATGTTCCAGCGTGGCTCGCCGGCGGTCAGGGTCGCGTCGAGGTGAATGTGTGGCTCAACGAAGGGCGGCACCACCAGGTTGCCGCCGGCGTCCAGATCGTCCGGCCCCAAGGTTGGGGCTTCAGTTTGCCGGGCGATATTGCTGATCAGGCCGTTTTCCAGGTGCAACTCATGCAGGCCTTCTTGGTTGCGTAGACGGGCGTTGATGATGTGCATGAGTGAATCCTTTTGAAGAATCTTGTCGGCTGTCTCTCTACGTTAGCTCGCCAGTGGCAATCCTCGCCAGCGGCGTTGGTCATTGCATTGAAAAATGTGGGAGCGCTTTCGTCAGCCTGTCGATGGGCGAGTGAGAGCCAAAAATCTCAGGCATAAAAAAACAGCCGTTAAAGGCTGTTCATTTAATCAACTGACGAAACGCATTCCCCTGTAGGAGCTGCCGCAGGCTGCGATCTTTTGACTTTTGATTTTTTAAAGCAAGATCAAAAGATCGCAGCCTGCGGCAGCTCCTACAGGGGATTCGCTTTACTCGCCGCGATAGATGCAACCGCTGGTGCAGGTTTCGTGGATTCGAATCGCACTGAGTTCCGGCAGCAGTGGCTTGAGCTCGGCCCAGATGAATTTGGCCAACACTTCACTGGTCGGGTTTTCCAGGCCAGGAATATCGTTCAGGTAGTTGTGGTCCAGACGTTCGTACAGCGGCTTGAAGATCGCCTTGATCTCCGAGAAATCGCGAATCCAGCCGGTATGCGGATCCAGATCGCCGCTCAGGTGAATGGCCACTTTGAACGAGTGACCATGCAGGCGCCCGCACTTGTGGCCGTCCGGGACGTGGGGCAGGCGGTGGGCGGATTCGAAAGTAAACTCTTTGAAGATTTCCACAGGTATTCAGCTCTGTTCAGGTGGCGATCGCCGCGGCGATTTGGGCAGGCGGCGAGTTTAACAGCTTGCCTTGACTAAAGGGTCAGCAAGCGCTCGCCGAGGCGACCGTTGGCGGCCAGTTCGAGGAATTCGTCGCCCAGTCGACGGCTTTCATCCATCGCCGCGCGCCAGTATTTTTGCCGGCTCGGCGCATCACCCATGAAACGCTTGAAGTCATTTCGGTCCGGCAATTTGCCGTAGGGCAGACGCGCCAGGTACTCCTTCGATGGCGCCAGCAGCAACACGTTCTGCAAGCGCGCCGGACAGGCGCGACGCCACGGCAGGGTCTTGTCGAACCAGCCGGGAATCACCCGGTCGGTGAAGTGCGGATAGAGCACGATGTCGTTGCCGCTGTAGGGCAGGTCGAGGTGATAGTCCAGCAGACCGCCGTCGCGAAACGTTCCTGCGCCGGCGCCCGGCAAGTCGCGTACGCCTTCCATCACCATCGGGATCGAACCCGAGGCGAGCAAGGCCTGGCGCAGGTTGCCAGCGTTCAGCGCGACGAAGCGCGAAGGAAAGTCGTTCAGCGCATCGACTGGCGGCGCCAGGCGCGGGTCGTGGATGATCAGCCGTTCGAAGTGCCGCGACAGCCGCGCGCGCCCGCGCAGGTTGTCGGCGATCACCGATGACAGCCCCAGGCCCAGCCGACCACGATGATCGTCCGCGAGCAGGCCGTGGCTTTTGACCACCATGATGTTCAAGCGATAGTGGGCATTGTCGAGAAGGGCGGCGTCGCGGCCGTCGAGCAAGTCATCGAGCATGCGCCGTGAACTCTGACTGATCTGCGCCATGGTCACGCCTTTGGCGAAGTTCTGCTCGGTGTAGAGGTGGCCGAGGCGGCGGATGCCCTCGGCGGCATCCGGCAGGCAGGCACTGGCGAAGCGCCAGGAACCCACCGATGCACCGATCAGCGAGCGCTCCCGAGGTGCCGCCGGCAGCCATTCGCCGAACAACGCCAGGTCCAGCCCCTGAATCCCCAACGCCTTCGGACCACCGGCGGCGCCTGGCAGTGTGCCGACATCGGCGGCACTCAGACCGTTTGCCCGGATGCGCGCGAAAGCACGGGGGCCGGCCTTGAGGGTCAGGGAGGGGAACTTGATGTGGATGGCGGTCATACCGGTCTCGAATGTTGGCAAGCGGGCAAGATTATAAACGTGTGTCACTTGTTGTGTTCGCAAGCGGTCCCTGTAGGAGCTGCCGCAGGCTGCGATCTTTTGATTCTGTTTTTTAAAAGACAAGATCAAAAGATCGCAGCCTGCGGCAGCTCCTACAGGGGGATCGCGGGCCAATGATGGCCATTCAGTTTCAATTAAGTTCATATCGCTAAGGTGGCCCCCGTAGGCAACACATAAAAGAATACGGAGACACCCATGAAAACCCTGACTGCCCTGTTCACCGCGTCGCTCTTCGGCCTGACCGCCAGCCTCGCCCACGCCCGCGATCTGGGCCCGGACGAAGCACTTAGGCTGCGCGACGCTGGTACCATTGTGTCTTTTGAAAAGCTCAATGCCACCGCGCTGGCCAAGCATCCCGGTTCCACCGTCACCGAAACCGAGCTGGAAGAAGAGTACGGCAAGTACATCTACCAGATCGAACTGCGCGATCCGCAGGGCATCGAGTGGGACCTGGAATTAGACGCGGTCAGTGGGCAGGTACTCAAGGATCATCAGGATTCGTAATGACGCTGCTTTCTTTTACACATCGGCGCGCCGCCAGCCTGGCGCTGCTGTTTCTGGCTTTTTGCTCGGTGGTCATGGCCCGCGACCTGGATCAGGACGAAGCTCTGCGCCTGCGCCAACGGGGTGTGATTCTGCCGCTTGAGCAACTGTTGCAGCAGGCGCTGGACCGCTATCCGGGGGCCAAACTGCTGGAAGCCGAGCTCGAAGAGAAACACGACGTCTACATTTATGAAGTCGAGTTGCTGACCACCGAAGGCGTGGTCCGCGAACTCGACCTCGACGCCGCCACAGGCCGCTTACTCAAAGACAAGGAAGATTGACCGATGCGTTTGCTCCTGGTGGAAGACCACGTGCCCTTGGCCGACGAACTGATGGCCGGCCTCAATCGCCAGGGTTACGCCGTGGACTGGCTGGCCGACGGTCGCGATGCGGTGTATCAGGGCAGCAGCGAACCCTACGACCTGATCATCCTCGACCTCGGCCTGCCGGGCATGCCGGGGCTTGAAGTGCTGGCCCAGTGGCGCGCCGGCGGTCTCGCGACGCCGGTGTTGATCCTTACCGCCCGGGGTTCCTGGGCCGAGCGCATCGAAGGCCTCAAGGCAGGAGCCGACGATTACCTGACCAAACCCTTTCATCCCGAAGAACTGCACCTGCGGATTCAGGCGCTGTTGCGTCGCTCCCATGGCCAGGTCAATCAGCCGACGCTTCAGGCGGCGGGGTTGCATCTCGATGAAGGGCGTCAGTGCGTGACCCGCGACGGCGCGGACATTCAGCTCACGGCGGCCGAATTCCGCTTGCTGCGTTACTTCATGCTGCACCCGGAACAGATCCTCTCGAAAAGCCATCTCGCCGAACACCTCTACGACGGTGAAACCGAGCGCGATTCCAACGTGCTGGAAGTCCACGTCAATCATCTGCGGCGCAAGCTCGGGCGCAGCGTGATCGAAACCCGTCGCGGCCAGGGTTACCTGTTCGGCGGACAAGCCCGGTGAGGTCGATCCAGCGCCGTTTGAGTCTGGGTTTGATCAGCGTGATGGTGATCGTCGGCCTGGTGCTGGCGCAAACCAGCCTGTGGCTGTTCGAAATGGGTTTGCAGCGCTATCTCGAAGCCGGGCTGCGCAATGACAGCGAGAGCTTGCTGGTGGCGCTGGTGCGTGGCCCGCAGGGTTTGCAGCTGGACGAGCGACACCTGTCGCCGGCCTATCAGCGACCCTTTTCCGGTCACTACTTCCGCATTGATTTTGCCGACAGCCATTGGCGCTCGCGTTCGCTGTGGGATCAGGAACTGCCGCGCCTCGAACACCCCGGCCTGCACAGCAACTTGCAGTTGGGCCCGGAAGGCCAGCAGTTGCTGGTGCTGCGCTCGGACTATCGCCGCTTGGGCCAATCGATTTCCATCAGCGTCGCACAGGATTACACCCCGGTACGCGAAAGCTTTCGACGCATGCAACAGGTCGGCCTCGGCCTGGGGCTGGCGGGGTTGTTGCTGATTCTGCTGCTGCAAAGGATCACCGTGCGCCGCGCCTTGCGGCCACTGGAAAAGGCCCGCGAGCAGATCGCGCAATTACAGCAAGGCCAGCGCTCGCAACTCGATGATCAAGTGCCGGTAGAACTGGAGCCGCTGGTGGCGCAGATCAACCACTTGCTGGCCCACACCGAGGACAGCCTCAAGCGCTCGCGCAATGCCCTGGGCAACCTCGGCCATGCGTTGAAAACCCCGTTGGCGGTGCTGTTGAGCCTGGCCTCAAGCGAGCAACTCGACGCGCATCCGCAGCTGCGAAAGATCCTCAAGGAGCAACTGGAACAGGTCCAGCAACGGCTCAATCGCGAACTCAACCGCGCACGGTTGTCCGGCGATGCGCTGCCGGGAGCCTTGTTCGATTGCGATGCCGAGCTGCCAGGCTTGCTGGCGACGTTGAACATGATCCATGGCGAACACCTGGCGCTGAGCTACCGCGCCCCGGCCGGCCTGCAATTGCCCTGGGATCGTGAAGACCTGCTGGAATTACTCGGTAACCTGCTGGACAACGCCTGCAAATGGGCGGACGCCGAGGTGAGGTTGAGTGTGGTCGAGACTGCGGACGGTTTTGAGCTGAGTGTGGAAGACGACGGACCGGGCATCCCCGAAGACCGCCGCGATCAGGTGTTCAGTCGCGGCACACGGCTGGACGAACAGACCGACGGGCATGGTTTGGGCCTGGGTATCGTGCGTGACATCGTCGAAACCTGGGGTGGGGTTTTGCGCTTGCAGGAGAGCGAGTGGGGTGGGCTCAAAGTGGCGATCGAGTTGCCCAAACGAATCTGAAGACACCCGCAAACCCTGTAGGAGTGAGCCTGCTCGCGATACCGGTCTGGCAGCCACAGTGATAGTGAATGTGCCGCCGTCATCGCGAGCAGGCTCGCTCCTACATTGATTTGTGTTGAGTCGGGCTCAGGTGTGATGAATCTCCCGATCCTTGGTTTCCGGCATGAAGAAAATGCCTAGCACCGCTGTCATCACCGCGATCACGATCGGGTACCACAGCCCGTAGTAGATATCCCCCGTGGCCGCCACCATGGCGAATGCCACCGTCGGCAGGAAGCCGCCGAACCAGCCGTTGCCGATGTGATAGGGCAGCGACATCGAGGTGTAGCGGATGCGCGCCGGGAACAGTTCCACCAGCCAGGCGGCGATCGGGCCGTAGACCATGGTTACGTAGATCACCAGAATCGTCAGGAGCAACAGCACCATCGGGTAGTTGGTCTTGGCCGGGTCGGCCTTCTCGGGGTAGCCCGCCTCTTTGAGCCCGGTGGCGAGCGTGGCGGTGAAGGCATCGTTCTTGGCCTTGAAGTCGGCGGCCGGCATGCCGGTGCCCTCGAAGCTCTGGATTACTTTGTCGCCGATGCGCACTTGCGCAACAGCCCCAGGCTCGGCCTTCTCGTTCTTGTAGGGGATGGCGCGCTTGGCCAGAACGGTCTTGGCCAAGTCACAGGAACTGGTGAATTTGGCCTTGCCCACCGGGTCGAACTGGAACGAACACTGGTCAGGATTGGCGATCACCGTGACCGGGTTTTTCTCCTGCGCGATGAACACGTCGGGGTTACCGTACTGGGTCAGCGCATGGAAGATCGGGAAGTAGGTCAGCGCCGCGAGGATGCAGCCGGCCATGATGATGCCCTTGCGGCCGATGCGGTCGGACAGGCTGCCGAAGATGACGAAGAACGGCGTGCCAATCAGCAGTGAGCCGGCAATCAGCAGGTTGGCGGTTTGCGGGTCGATCTTCAGCGTTTGCAGCAGGAAGAACAGCGCATAGAACTGCCCGGTGTACCAAACCACCGCCTGGCCAGCGGTGCCGCCGAGCAGGGCCATGATCACGATCTTGAGGTTGTCCCAGCGGGCGAAGGATTCTGTCAGCGGCGCTTTCGAGGCTTTGCCTTCGGCCTTCATTTTCAGGAACACCGGCGACTCGCTCAGTTGCAAGCGGATGTACACCGAGACGATCAGCAGCAGGATCGACAGCAGGAACGGAATCCGCCAGCCCCAGGCCTCAAAGGCCTCAGTGCCCAGCACGGTGCGGCAAGCGAGGATCACCAGCAGGGAAAGAAACAGGCCGAGGGTTGCGGTGGTCTGGATCCACGAGGTGAAGTAGCCGCGCTTGCCTTTCGGCGCATGCTCGGCCACGTAAGTCGCGGCGCCGCCGTATTCACCGCCCAGCGCCAGGCCTTGCAACAGGCGCAGGGTGATCAGGATGATCGGCGCCGCAACGCCGATGGTTGCGTAGCCGGGGAGGAAACCCACGATCGCCGTTGAAATACCCATGATCACAATGGTGATCAGGAAGGTGTGTTTGCGCCCGATCATGTCGCCCAGTCGCCCGAACACGATTGCCCCGAAAGGCCGAACGGCGAAGCCGGCGGCAAACGCGAGCAGGGCGAAGATGAAGGACGTGGTCTCGTTGACGCCGGCGAAGAAGTGCTTGGCGATGATCGCGGCGAGGGAGCCATAGAGGTAAAAGTCGTACCACTCGAACACGGTGCCGAGGGACGAGGCGAAGATGACTTTGCGCTCTTCCTTGGTTATGCCGTGGTGAGGCGCGCTGCCTGTGCTTGTGTTGTCGATTGCCGCCATGAGTTTTCTCCGTTGTTCTTGTTTTAGGCCGGAGCACCTCTCATTTGTTGCCGTACCCGGGCCATGGGACACAGACTGACGGCCTCGCATCGCTGCAAGGTTTCATGAAGCATAATCGCGTTTGCGTAGATATCCACTCGCCATCATACGAAGACGCAGGAACAGGGGATGGCGAACACAAAAACTGTAGGAGCGAGCCTGCTCGCGATAGCGGCGGCACATTCAACATCAATGTGTCTGACACACCGTCATCGCGAGCAGGCTCGCTCCTACAGGGAAACTTAAACGCGGAACTGATCCATCAGACTCTGCTGCTGATTCGCCAGACTGTTGAGCGACTGACTCACCCGCGCCGACTCATTGGCCTGTCCCGACAGCGACTCGGTGACGTCACGAATGGTCGCGACGTTGTTGTTGATCTCCTCGGCCACCGCGCTTTGCTCTTCGGCGGCACTGGCGATTTGCAGGTTCATGTCACTGATGACGGTCACCGCCTCGCCGATCTGCCGCAGCGCCGTCACGGCTTGTCCGACCTGCTCGACGCTGCCCTGGGCCTGACGATGACTGTTGCCCATCGACCCGACCACATCCTGCGTACCGCTTTGCAGTTGCTCGATGACCAGGCGGGTTTCTTCGACCGACTCCTGGGTGCGCCGCGCCAGATTGCGCACTTCATCGGCCACTACGGCAAAACCACGCCCGGCCTCACCGGCCCGGGCCGCTTCGATCGCGGCGTTGAGCGCCAGCAGATTGGTCTGCTCGGCGATGGCGCGGATCACTTCGAGTACAGAACCGATCTTCTCGCTGTTGGCCGCCAAACCTTCGACCTGCAGCATCGCCGCGCTCATGTCGGCAGCGAGGTTGTTGATGCTGGTGGTGGTGCGGTCGATCACGGTCAGGCCCTGACGGGTCGCTTGATCGGCATCGCGTGCGGCCTGCGCCGCTTGGGCGGCGCTGCGGGCGACGTCCTGGGCGGTGGCGCTCATTTCGTGGGACGCGGTCGCGACCTGATCCACCTGACGGTATTGCTGCTCCATGCCGGCGCTGGTCTGGGTGGCGATGGCAGACGATTGGTCGGCGGTGCTGCGGGCGTCCTGCACCGAGCGTTTCACCTCGGCGATGATCGGTTGCAGTTTGTCGAGGAAGCGGTTGAACCACCCGGCCAACTGGCCCAGTTCATCCTGCTTGTCGTAGGCCAGGCGTCGCGTCAGGTCACCTTCGCCGCTGGCGATGTCTTCGAGCATGTGCGCCACGCCGAGGATCGGCTTGGTCACGCTGCGCGCCATCAGCCACACCAGCAGCAGGCCGAGCAACGCGGCCAGTACGCCGAGGCCGAGTTCGGTCAGCGTGCCGGCGGTGTTGCTTTCATCCAGTTGCTTTTTCAACGCTTCGGCGGGGCCGACCAGGACTTTCTCCGGCACGTCGAGCAGCACGCCCCAGGATTTTCCACCGGGAATCGGCTGGAACGGCGACAGCACTTTCAATTGTTGGTGGCTGTGCAGGCTGCTGGTGTTGGTGCTGCCGGCGAGCATGCGCATCAGCTCGGCACCGGTGGTCGGGTCCACGGCTTCCAGGCGTTGACTGAGCTTGCTGGTGTCCGGGCTGTAACCGGCGAGCAGGCCGGCCGGGCTGATGATGCTGACGCTGGTCTGGCCGTCATAGAGCTTCTTGCTCGCAGCCTGGCTGACCGTTTGCAGGCTGTTGAGGTTGATGTCCACCGACAGCGAAGCGATGACTTTGCCGTTGACCATCAGCGGAAAAACGATGCTGGTCATCAGCACGTTCTGGCCGTCGATCATATAGAAGTAGGGTTCGATCACGCAGGGCTTGAGGCTGGTGCGCGGGCAGGTGAACCAGGCGTTGGCCGGTTCGCCGCTGGGGCCGGTGCTGGTGTCTGTCATGTCGCTTTCCGGCAGCGCCATGGACGTTAGCTTGCCCGGTGTCGATTGCGACCAGTAGAGGGCGAAACGGCCCTTGTCGTTGCTGCCCAATTCTGCCTGGTCGGCGAACAACTCATCCTTGCCATCCAGCCCGTTGGGTTCGAACACCAGGGACAGGCCGAGCAGGTCCGGGTTGGCTTGCAGGGCGGATTTGACCTGGCGGGTCAGGTCTTCACGCAGGTCGAACGCATCGAGAAAGCGCTTCTCGGCCTGATCGCGCAGGAACAACACTTGACGCGAAAAGCCGTGACCATATTGATAGGCGTCCATGAACTGCTGGCGAATGCCCAGCGCCTGGTTTTCCCCCTGGGATTCGATCCGGGCCTGGGCCGCTTCGGTCAGCATCTCCATGCTCGAGGCTTTCACCAGCGCGGAGCTGTGCTCCATGCGATACAGCGAAAGACCCACCAGCAGGGTCACGATGCCCGCCAGGCACAGCCCGGCCAGCAGGGTGATTTTCCATTGAATGGAAAGTTGTCTGAGCGACATGGAGACGTCCTTTATTCGATAAATATCTGAGACTTTGCACTGTAACGGCCGCCATCCTGCTTTCTTTATGCCACCCCAAAAATATCGAATTCCCTGTAGGAGCTGGCTTGCCAGCGATAGCGATCTCAAGATCACCGCCATGTTCCATGGCCTCATCGCCAGCAAGCCGGCTCCTACAAAGGACGCGTCCGGCTTTGACAAGGCGGCACGGGTCCGGCACAGTGCGCGCCCTCTAATAAAACCCATTCTTCAATCCGCTGGCGGCTCACGCAGACGCCGGCCGGACTCTTTCCGTTTGTCTCGAGGTAATGAAATGAATGCAGTCATCGCCGCGGTGGGCGTCATGCTGATTCTCAGCCTGTCCCGCGTGCATGTGGTCATCGCGCTCATCGTGGGTGCGCTGGTGGGTGGCTTGACCGGTGGCCTGGGCATCGACGCAACGCTCAAGGCCTTCAACAGCGGGCTCGGCGGCGGGGCGACGGTGGCGTTGTCTTACGCGTTGCTCGGCGCGTTCGCGGTGGCGATTGCCAAATCCGGCCTGGCCCATGCCCTGGCGGACAAGGCGCTGGCCATGGTCGATCGCCAACACGCCACGGGTGGCGGTCAGGTCAAGTGGCTGCTGATCGGCTTGTTGTGGGTGGTGGCCATCGCCTCGCAGAACATCCTGCCGATCCACATCGCGTTTATTCCGCTGCTGGTGCCGCCGCTTTTATATGTGCTGACCAAGCTGCAACTGGACCGGCGGCTGATCGCCTGTGTCATGACCTTCGGTTTGATCACGCCCTACATGTTCCTGCCCGTGGGTTTCGGCAACATCTTCCTCAATGAAATCCTGCTGGCCAACGTTGCTCGCAGCGGCGTGGACATCAGCGGTATCAACGTCACCCACGCCATGGGCATTCCGGCCTTGGGTATGCTGGTCGGGCTCGGGGTGGCGTTTATCAGCTACCGCAAGAAGCGCGTCTACGATCTGGCAAAGATCGAGCAAGTCGAGCAGGTTGCGGTGCAGTACAACCCGCTGAGCCTGATGGTGGCCGGTCTGGCGATTGCCGCGGCGTTCATCGTTCAGTTGCTGTTGGACTCGATGATTATCGGCGCCCTGGTGGGGTTCCTGATTTTTTCGGTGTCGGGCATCGTCAAATGGCGTGACACCGATGATCTGTTCACCGAAGGCATGAAGATGATGGCGATGATCGGCTTCATCATGATTGCCGCGTCCGGGTTTGCTGAAGTGATGAAGGCCACCGGTGAGGTGCAGACGCTGGTCGAGTCGTCGGCGTCGTACATCGATCACAGCAAGGGTATCGGCGCCTTGCTGATGTTGCTGGTGGGGTTGCTGGTGACCATGGGCATCGGCTCGTCGTTCTCTACCGTGCCGATTCTGGCGGCGATCTTCGTGCCGCTGTGCGTGCAGCTGGGCTTCAGCCCGTTGGCGATCGTGTGCATCGTCGGCACTGCCGGCGCGCTGGGCGACGCCGGTTCCCCAGCCTCGGACTCGACCCTCGGCCCGACCTCCGGCCTGAACATCGACGGCCAGCATCACCACATCTGGGACACCGTGGTCCCGACCTTCCTGCACTACAACCTGCCGTTGCTGGCGTTTGGCTGGATCGCCGCGATGGTGCTCTGATTTCACTGGTAGGAGCCGGCATGCTGGCGATGGCGATTCCAAGGGCGCCATCGCCAGCAAGCCGGCTCCTACAGTTTTGGTTTTTGTTGCCGTTAAAGCTTTAACCACGCCAACAAAACCAAAAGAGTGAACGTCATGCGCATGAGCCTTAAGGCCAAAGTCCTGTCCCTTGCCGTCCTCCCGGTGTTGCTCTTCGCGCTGGTCATCAGCCTGACCACGTTGTTCATCCTGCAGGAACAGGCGCGCAAGGAAGTCGAGGAGACTCGCCAGCGACTGCTCAGCGATGCCAAGGCCACCCTGCAAAGCTACGTCGCCGTGGCCATGACCACGATCAAACCGCTGTACGACGCTGCCGCTCAAGGCGATGACGCGGCGCGGGCCCAGGCGATCAAGTTACTGTCGAACATCACTTACGGCAAGGATGGCTACTTCTTCGGCTACGACTCCAACACCGTGCGCCTGTTCAAGGCCAAAGACCCGGAAGGCGTGGGCAAAAGCTTCAAGGACAACCGCGATCCGAACGGCGTCTACGTCAACCGCGACCTGGTGAAAGTCGCCCAGGACGGTACGCATTACCTGCAATACAGCTCGCCGTTGCCGGGCAACACACAGGTGCTGGTGCCCAAGCTCGGTTACACCGAATACCTGCCGAAGTGGGACATGGCGGTCGGTACCTCGGTCAACCTCGACGGCATCGAAGCGCAAGTTGCCGTGGTCGAAGCCAAGGTCGAGGAACGCATGCAAGGCGTGGTGCTGAGCATTGTCGGGGTGGCGCTGGTGGTGCTGCTGGTGATTGCCGCGGTCGGGATGTTGCTGGCCAACACCATTCTGCGTCCGCTGAACCTGATGAAAGCCAACCTCGACGACATCGCGGCGGGCGAGGGCGACCTGACCCGGCGCCTGACCATCACCAGCCAGGATGAACTCGGCGCACTGGCTGGCTCGTTCAACCGTTTCGTCGACAAGATCCACGGCCTGGTGCGCCAGATCACTGAAATGACCTCGCAACTGACCGGGCTGGTGAATCAGGTTTCCGAGCAGGCCAATCGCTCGGATCAGGCGATGGAGCGTCAGCGTCACGAGACGGATCAAGTCGCCACCGCAATCAATGAAATGTCGGCCGCCGCCCAGGAAGTGGCCAAGAGCGCGCAAAATGCTGCGGTTGCTGCCCAGCAGACCGACGAAGAAGGCCAGGCTGCCAAGCGTGTGGTGGCCGGCAGCATCGTGAAGATTCATGCGTTGGTGGACGACATTCGCAGCAGCGGTGTGTCCCTCGATAGCTTGCAAAAAGACGTGTCGTCGATTGTCAGCGTACTTGGGGTGATCCGCTCGATTGCCGAGCAAACCAACCTGCTGGCACTCAACGCCGCGATCGAAGCGGCTCGCGCCGGTGAGGCCGGACGTGGTTTTGCGGTGGTGGCCGATGAGGTGCGGGCGTTGGCCAGTCGCACGCAAATCAGCACTCAGGAAATCCAGGGCATGATCGACCGCTTGCAGGCTGGCACCCAGTCCGCCGTGGAAGCCATGCGCCGCTCCAGCGAAGCGGGCGACGGCACGTCGGCCCAGGCTAATGAAGCTGGAGCATCGCTGGATACCATGGCTCAGCTGATTGCCACCATTAACTCGATGAACGCGCAGATCGCCAGTGCCGCCGAAGAACAGACCGCCGTGGCCGAAGAGATCAACCGCAGCGTGCATCAGATTGCCGTGGCGGTGGACAGCGTTGCCGATGAAACCCAACTCGGTGCGCAAACCTCGCGCAGTCTGGCAGACCTTGGTCAGCGGTTGGGCAGTCTGGTCGGGCAATTCCGTATTTGATTGGTGGCGCTTTTGTGGCGAGCGAGCTTGCTCGCGCTTGAGTGCGCAGCGCTCACTGCTTTTTTGGGGCCGCTGCGCAGCCCAGCGGGAGCAAGCTCCCTCGCCACAGAAGAGCGGTGTCTGGTTTAGGGGTTACGGTCTATCCCAATACGGCACTTCACCAAAACACTCGACAAAGAAATCAATCACCGTCCTGACTTTCACCGACAGGCGTCGACTGCCCGGCCAGAGCACGGCGATCTGCTGCGGCTCCAGGCTGTTGGACACCTGATAGTCCCGCAGCACCGGCACCAGCGTGCCGTTGCGCACCGCTTCACCGATCAACCACGATGGAAACATCACCAGCCCCAGGCCCTGCTCGGCGGCTTGGGTCAGGGTGTCGGCGTGATTGCCGGTGATCGGCCCTCTCACCGAATAGGGCGTCCAGTCCTGCTGTCCGTTGCGGAAAAACCAGCGCTGCTGGCCGGTGGCACCTTTGTAGGCCAGGCATTGATGGGCCGCGAGATCGGCGGGATGTTGCGGTATGCCGTGGCGTTGCAGATACGCGGGGCTCGCCGCCACCTGAAAGCGATGGGGCGCCAGAATCCGCGCCTGCA
The DNA here is from genome assembly GCF_019947275.1 of Pseudomonas sp. GL-RE-29. Lineage (NCBI taxonomy): Bacteria > Pseudomonadati > Pseudomonadota > Gammaproteobacteria > Pseudomonadales > Pseudomonadaceae > Pseudomonas > Pseudomonas sp. GL-RE-29. The sequence goes on along the minus strand of NZ_JAGYGD010000036.1, from coordinate 50,445 downwards.
TGCTGGAGTCGTGCAGCGGGCCGATACGGAATAGCAAATCGGCGCCTTCCTGCAGCGGGTCGATGTAATGGTCGGTCTGCTGAATATCCAGTTGCAGCTTCGGGTAACGCTCGCACAACTGCCCCAGCCACGGCGTCAGGTGCCGTTGGCCAAACACCACCGGCGCGTTGATGCGCACCAGTCCGGTGGGCTCGCTTTGCTGTTCCTGCAAGGCTTGTTCGGCTTCTTCCAGCTGCACCAGCACCAGCCGCGCATGATGACCGAGCATGCGCCCGGCTTCGGTGGGCGTGACGGCGCGGGTGTGGCGGTACAGCAATTGCTGGCTCAGGGCCTGTTCCATCAACTGGATCTGTCGGGAGATCGAAGAGGGCGCCAGGCCTTCGCGGCGGGCTACTTCGGAAAAGCTGCCGTGGTCGAGCACCGCGACAAACAGCCGAAGCGCCTTGAATCCCAGTTCGTTGAAACCGTGCATTGTGAATCCTGCTGTGCGAGATGCGCAAAAGTGTTGTCGGCATAGTCCCATTTATCGCAAAGCAGCACCAATCGATAATGCCCGCCTGCAACCCTGTGGGAGCTGGCTTGCCAGCGATAGCGATCTCTCGGGCGCCATCGCTGGCAAGCCAGCTCCCACAGGGTCAGCGTTTAGATGGATTTCACAGGGGCTCTCTATGCAAACTTCTTCAATCAATCCCGCGGACGTTGCCGCAACGCCTGCAACCAGGTCGGTGCTGCGGCTGCTGTTGTTGCCGCTGGTGATTCTGGCCGGCATGGGCCTTTCCGTGGAGGCCGGGCTGCTCGGGCCGCTGGGCGTGCAGGTCGGGCACTTGTGGGCAACTTTGAGCATCTTCGGTGTCGGCTCGGCGATTCTGTTTTTGCTGCTGTTGTTCAGCGGCCCGCAACAGGGCCCGGCCCTGGGTGAATTGCCGCGCTGGCAGTTGATCGGCGGCTTCCTAGGGCCGATCTACGTGGTGGTGCTGACGCTGGCCACGCCGCACATCGGGATTGCCATGACCATGATCGCGATCCTGTCCGGGCAGGTTGGCAAAAGTGTGCTGATCGACCACTTCGGCTGGTTTGGCGCCACCCGCAAAAAGGTCAACGGTGAGCGTTGGCTGGCCCTGCTGCTGATCGTAGCGGCGCTTGTTCTGATTGCTCGGGGTTGATGATGAATCTGATTATTTTATTGGCGGTGGTCGTAGCAGCCGGTGCGGTGTTGAGTGTGCAAGCGGCGATCAATGGCCGACTCGGTGAAACCGTCGGAGTGTTGCGCAGCAGTTTGCTGACATTCGTGGTGGGTGCAGTGGTGACTGGGTTACTGATCGTTTTTTTCGAACCGGCTCATGCCATGAGTTTGTTGGACGTGCCGAAATGGCAACTCAGCGGCGCCTTGTTCGGCGTCGTCTACATGATGGTGATGGTGGGCGCGGTGCCGCGTGTGGGGACGGCGGTGGCGACGGTGGCGGTGATCGTCGGGCAGTTGGGCATGGGGATGCTGATCGATAATTTCGGCTGGCTGGGCAATCCGGCGATCGAATTGTCCGGCAACCGGATCGTGGCGATGGTGTGCCTGGCGTTGGCGCTGGTGTTCATGTACCGCAGCAGCACCCGCCAGGCATAACGCCGATCTCCTGTAGGAACTGCCGCAGGCTCGGGCCGCGTTCGGACGATCTTTTGATCTCGGTTTTAAGAAGCAAGATCAAAAGATCGCAGCCTGCGGCAGCTCCTACACTGGTATTACCGGTTGCCTTTGCGACCCTACCCATGGAGTCAGGCTCATGATCGACAGTGAAAGTATCTGCGACTGCCCCAAATGCTCATGCAAACTGGGCGAACATCCGATTGCACGCCACGGTAAGCACTATTGCTGTGAAGCCTGCGCCAAGCACCACGAGCATGGCGAAGAGTGTGTCCATAAAGGCTGCAAGTGCGCCCACGGCAAATAGTCGTTCACGATGAAAGTGGAGCCTAATCGGGCTCCACTTCCAGTTTCAGACTGTCATCGTCCAGCCGTTCAGAGTGACGAACGGTGCCCGCGAGTTTGCGTCCTTCGACTCGCAGAACCACCGTTTTCGCTTGCTCCAGGTCTTCCGGCAACGGCGCCGGAATGCGCAACGCAAAACGGTAGGGGTCGTTATCGACCTGTTCCAGGCCGACCCGGCATTCGGCGCTCTTGGTGATGCGGCCGAACAGCGTATCCAGTCCGTAGTCCAGATGCGCCGGGCTGCTGATGGGTGTCGATGTCATGCTGCTTCCCCCAATGCTGATCCTCAACAGAGGTTAGTTGGCTGGCCGCCATTTGACGTTCTCCACGCCGAATTTCTCTGCCATCGGCTTGCTGGTCTTCTGCACCTTTTCCCGGCCAAAGCGCGGAATCCGGCCCACCCCGGCGTCGCAGCTCGCCCAATGCCAGGCCTCTGCGTTGTCCATTTTATCCAGACGGATAATGAACGATTTGGGGGCGCCATGAAGGGTGTATTCAATGACGAAGAGTTTTGCATTGTTCATAAAGCCCGTAATCCTCCCTGTGGTACATAAACGGATCGCGGGCCACTCGGAAAATTCAGTCGGATTGTCAGACGGTTGCGGTCCCTGGCGGCGGGCACGTCAGATCATTGTCCTCCATGCTGCCCCAACCCTAATGATTGCTGCTCGTGGCGCAAGTTGCCGCACCTCGATACCCGCGCAAGCGTCGCTCTTTTTTGCCCGCTTCAGTGTCCCAGCTACACAAAAGTATTAACGCCATTTAATGCGTGCCCGATCCTGGACCTCTACTACCGTGTTTCAAGAATGAAACGGTTCATGGGGTTGTAGCAGTCCTCCAGGCATCAACGAATCACCGCCATTGCTACGGCCTTCACGGAAGAGTTGTCCGGCCACGAAAGGAGTTTCCCGTGGAAGCAAGGTTCGGTATCACCCTGGGTACATGTTTTTCCCCTCTTTCCCTCGTCGTGCGCTTGAGCGTCGCCGGACTGTTGTTTTGCGCGGTGAGCCCACAGGCGCAGGCCACCTGTTCCACCGTCGGGTCGACCGTCACGTGCACCGGCGTGCCGAGCTTGCCGCTGTTTCTCAACAACTTTTCCAGCGCTACCAGCGGCCTGACGGTCAACGTCAATTCCGGTGCGCAAATGAACGCCACACTCGGCGGCCATGTCATGGACCTGACCGGGGTCAACATCACACTGAACAACTCCGGCACTATTGATCCGGCGATTCTTGACCTGGTTTCGGTGTTGAGTGGCGGTGCATTCATCGGCACTGGCGCGACCAGCGTGGTCAACGTGCTCAATAACGCCAGCGGGATCATTCGCGGCACGGGCATGCTGCTTGGCCTTAACCTGACCAGCATCGACGGCCTGGCGATCGGGGTGAACAACGCAGCGGCCGGCACCACCAACATCACCAACAACGGCACCATCAGCTCGACCGGCCTGTCGGTGGGGGGGATTACCCTGGCCGATACGCCGGTGATTGGCATCTACGGCGGCTCGCAGGTCAGCATGACCAACAGCAGCACCGGCATCATCAACGGTCGGGTGGCGTTTGAGACCTCGGCTGGCGGCAACACCTTTACCAACGCCGGCGCCATCACCGGCGGCGTGTCGATGGGCGCCGGCAGCACCAACACCTTCACCGCGATAACCGGTTCTTCGGTTCAGGTCGGTGATGGCGTGCAGGTCAGCGTCGGTCTCGGCGGCCTGATCGGCATTAACCTGACCTTCGCCCCGACCGGTACGGTCGACGGCGGTGCGGGCGGCACCAACAACCTGATCCTGCAAAACCCGGTCGGCGTCGGCGGCGGCATCACAGGGGACGGCACGGCGTCGAGCGCCACCTACGTCAACTTCAACAACCTGACCCTCAACAGCGGCACCTGGCTATTGCAGGGGCCACTGATCAGCGGTGCGGCCACACTCAACGGCGGTATCGCCAAGTTCAATAACAATGCCACCTTCGGCAGCAGCGTAATCACTTCGAACGGCGGGACTCTGGAGGCGAGTAACGCCGGCTTGAACATCAGCAACCTGATTTCGCTCGGCGCTGGCGGTGTCACGGTGCAAGGCTCCAACGCCACCACACTGAGCGGGGTGATTTCCGGCAGCGGTGGCCTGACCAAGATCGGTTCCAGTCAGTTGAACCTCAGCGCAGCCAACACCTATCTGGGCAACACCACGCTCAATGGAGGCACGGTACAGGTCAGCAACAACCAGGCCTTCAGTACCGGCGCCCTCAATGTGACCGGCGCGACAACCCTGAGCGCACCCGGCACGATCAGCCTGAACAACGCCATCAGCCTTGGCGGCACATTGACGGCTGGCGGCACGGGAGCACTGACCCTCGGCGGCTTGATCAGCGGCAGCAGCGGTCTCACTAAAACCGGCAGCGGCAGCCTGACCCTCAGCGGCGCCAACTCCGGTTACACCGGAACCACCGCCCTCAGCGCTGGCAGCTTGCTGGTGACCAATGACAATTCGCTGGGCAGCGGGGCGCTAACCACCGCCACGGGCACCAGTCTCGACAGTACCGCCAACGTCAATCTGGCCAACAACATCGCGATGACCGGTTCGCTCAATGTGCTCGGCAGCAATGCCTTGACCCTGGGCGGCATTTTGTCCGGCACGGGTGCCATCACTAAAAGCGGCACCGCCAGCCTGACCCTGACCGGCAACAACACCAATGCTGGCAACACGGCGCTCAATGCCGGCAGCCTGTTCGTCGGCAGCAACACCGCGCTCGGCACAGGCGCGTTGAACGCGGCGGCCAACACCACGCTGGATGCGACCACGGCAGTGACCCTGGCCAACGCCGTCGCGCTGGCGGGAGGGGTGACCATTGGCGGCACGCAGGCGCTGGGGCTGAGCGGCGTCGTCAGTGGCGCCGGCAGTCTGATCAAGAATGGCACCGCGAACCTGACCCTCAGCGGCAACAACACCTTCGCCGGCGGCACCGCGCTCAATGCCGGCACACTGATCGTTGGCTCCAACACCGCGCTCGGCACGGGCGCATTGACCACTGCAGCGGGCGCTACTCTCGACGCCAGCACCGCGGTGGCGCTGACTAACGCGGTCTCCCTCGGCGGCAATCTGAACATCGGCGGCAGCGCCAACCTGACCCTGGGCGGCATTGTCAGCGGCAGTGGCGGGCTGACCAAGAACGGCGCTGCCAACCTGATTCTCAATGGCTCCAACACCTTCCTCGGCAGCATCGCCTTGAACGCCGGCACCATCACGGCGGGCGCCAATGCTGCACTCGGCAGCGGCAACATCACCGTTGGCGGCGTGGCGACGCTCGACAGCAATGCCGCGGTGACACTGAACAACAGCATCATTCTCAACAACAGCCTGGGGATCGGCGGCAGCAACGCACTGACCCTCGGCGGCGTGATCAGCGGTACCAGCCAACTGGTGAAAAACGGCGCGGCCAATCTCACGCTCAACGGGACCAATACCTACAGCGGCAGCACGACTCTGAACGCCGGCAGCCTGACCGTCGGCAACGGCGCGGCGCTGGGGACCGGCACCTTGTGGGTGGAAGGGGCGGGCACCCTCAACAGCAGTTCGGCCGTGACCCTGAACAATAACGTCAATCTCGGTGCCAACCTCACCGCCGGTGGCGCCAACGCACTGACCCTTGGCGGCGTGATCAGCGGCGGCAACGGCTTGATCAAGACCGGCGCGTCGAGCCTGACCCTCAACGGCAATAACACCTACACCGGCACCACCGCGCTGAACGCCGGCACACTGATCGTCGGTTCCAACACCGCGCTGGGTACGGGCAGCGTGAACGCGGCGAACGGCACCACACTGGATGCCAACACCGCGGCAACGTTGGCCAACAACGTCAACCTCGGCGGCACGCTGACCCTGGGTGGCACCAATGCACTGACCCTCGGCGGTGTGGTCGCCGGTATCGGTGGATTGGTCAAAAACGGCGCTGCCGATTTGACCCTTAACGGTGCCAACAGCTATCTGGGCAATACCACCCTCAACACCGGCAAACTGACCGTCGGCAGCAACACCGCGCTAGGCAGCGGTACGTTGAACGCGGCGGCAGGCACCTCGCTCGACGCCAACACCGCCGTCAGCCTGAACAATGCGGTGGCGCTGGCCGGTGCGTTGGGCGTCGGTGGTACGGCGAACCTGACCCTGACCGGTCTGGTCAGCGGCGCCGGCAGCCTGGTGAAAGACGGCGCGGCCAATCTGATTCTCAACGCCGCCAACAATTACCTCGGCGGTACCACGCTGAACGCCGGCACGTTGACCGTCGGCAACAGCTTGGCGCTGGGGTCCGGCGCACTGACTGTTGCGGGCGCCGCAACGCTGGACAGCAATTCACCGCTGGTCAGCCTCAACAACGCTGTCGCCCTCAATGCCGCGCTGACCGTTGGCGGCACGCAAAACCTGACCCTCGGCGGCGTTACCAGCGGCACCGGCCAGTTGACCAAGAACGGCGCGGCCAACCTGACCCTCAACGGCAATAACACCTTCAGCGGCGGCACCAACCTCAACGCCGGTACGCTGACCCTCGGCAACGCCAACGGCTTGGGCAGCGGCGCGTTGATTGTCGGTGGCGCGGCGACGCTGGATAACAGCGCCGCGTTCGGCATCGGTAACGCGCTGACCCTCAACGCTGGTTTGACCGTCGCCGGTAACAACGACCTGAGTCTCAACGGCATCATCGACGGTGCAGGCAGCCTGACCAAAAATGGTCTGTCGGACCTGACCCTGGCCGGCAACAACACCTTTACCGGCGCGCTGAACATCGTGTCCGGCAGCGTCACCACGTTGAACACCAATGCGCTGGGCAACACCTCCGGCGTGAATATCAGCGCCGGCGCCGGGCTCAACCTGGGCAGCGACGCCAGCCTCGGCGCGCTGACCGGCAGCGGCAGCGTGCAACTCACTGGCAGCAACACGCTGACCGTCGGCAGCGGCAACGTCACCAGCACGTTCGATGGCGACCTCAGCGGCAGCGGCGGCCTGGTCAAGGTCGGCACCGGGACCCTGAACCTCACCGGGATCAATGGCATTACCGGCAACACTGCGATCAACGGCGGCATCGTCGATCTCAGCGGTTCGCTGGCCAGCGCGCAGGTCAACGTCAATACCGGCGGCACCCTGACCGGTACCGGTTCGGCGATCGGTAGCGTCAACGTCAACAGCGGCGGCCATCTGGCGTTGTCGTCGGGCAATCAATTGTCCTCCAGTGCACTCACCCTCGCGGCGGGCAGCAACGTTGACGTGGCGTTGGGGACACCGTCGACCACGTCGCTGATGAACGTCGGCGGCAACCTCGCTCTCAACGGTAACCTCAACGTCAGCGATGCCGGCGGTTTCGGTGTCGGTGTGTACCGGTTGTTCAACTACACCGGCGCCCTGACCAACCTGGGTCTTGATGTCGCCAGCGTGCCGGTCGGCTATGGCCTCGGTGATTTGATCGTGCAGACTGGCGTCGCCAATCAGATCAACATCCAAGTGTCGGCACCGAACGTCAACATCCGTTACTGGGACGGCAGCCAGACCATTGCCAACGGCGTTGTCGATGGCGGCAGCGGGACCTGGAATGCGGTCGGCACCAACTGGACCGACGCCAACGGCCTGGTCAACCAGCCATGGGCCGGCGACTTCGCGGTATTCCAGGGGACGGCGGGTACGGTGACGGTCAACGGCACACAACTGGTCACCGGTATGCAGTTCCTCACCGACGGCTACAACGTAGTGAACGGCGCGGCCGGGCAACTGACCGCTGTCAACGGCACTGGCGGGACCACGGCGGTGCGGGTCGAACCGGGCGTGACCGGCACCATCGGCGTCAACATCGATGGCAGCGGCATTCTCAACAAACTCGACACCGGCACTCTGGTGCTCAACGGCGCCAACACTTACAGCGGCGGTACGCAGCTTGACGGCGGCAAGATTATCGTCGGCAGTAACACGGCGTTGGGTAGCGGTACGCTGACCGCCAACGCCGGTACGCAACTGGACAGCAACGCAGCGGTGACCCTCGGCAACGCCGCGACGCTCAACGGCAACCTCACCGTGATCGGCAGCAATGCACTGACCCTCAATGGCGTGATCGGCGGCACCGGTGGCCTGATCAAAAACGGCGCGGCCAACCTGACCCTCGGCGGCAACAACGCCTTCCTCGGGCCGGTCGCGCTGAACGCGGGCGGACTGGTTCTGGCGTCGAACTCGGCGCTGGGCTCCGGCACGCTGAACGCGGCGGGCGGCACTACGCTGGATGCTGCCACCGGGGTTTCGGTGAACAACGCGGTCAATCTGGCGGGCAACCTGGGCATTGGCGGCACGGCAGATCTGACGCTTGCCGGTACGATCAATGGCGCCGGAAGCCTTACCAAAAACGGCGCGTCGAACCTGACGCTGAGCGGTAATAACAACTTCCTCGGCGGCATCTCCCTGAGTGCCGGCACCCTGACCGCCGGCAGCAATTCGGCACTGGGTCTGGGCAACCTCACCGTGGCCGGTGCCTCGGCGCTGGACAGCAACAGTGCGCTTAACCTGGGCAACAACGTCGTGCTCAACGCCAACCTGAGCAACACCGGCAACAACAACCTGACCCTTGCCGGCGTCGTCAGCGGTGCGGGCGGGCTGATCAAGAACGGTGCGTCGAACCTGACCCTCAACGGCATCAACACTTACAGCGGCGGCAGCACACTGAACGCCGGCACGCTGACCCTTGGCACTGGCTCCTCGCTGGGTTCCGGCGCGCTGACCGTCGCGGGTGCTTCGACCCTCGACAACTCCTCGCCGCTGGTGCTCGCCAACAACGTCAACGTCAATGCCAACCTGAGCCTGGCCGGCAACAACAATCTGACCCTTGGCGGTGTGATTGCCGGGGCCGGTACGCTGACCAAAAATGGCCTGGCCGATGTAACGTTGAGCGGCAACAACACTTTCAGCGGCATGTTCGATGTGCTGTCCGGCAGTCTGACTACCCTGAGCGGCACGGCGCTGGGCAACAACGCCACGCTCAATCTCGGCGGCGGCGCGGCCCTGAATCTCGGCGCTTCGGGCAGTCTCGCCAGCCTCACCGGCAGCGGCACCGCGCTGATTGGTACTGGCAATACGCTGAGCCTGGGCGGCAACAATGTCAGCAGCACGTTCGCGGGCATCCTCAGCGGTGACGGCTTGCTGACCAAACTAGGCAGCGGCACCTTGACCCTCAGCGGGATAAGCGACCTGACCGGCGACACCAACGTCAACGCCGGCACCTTGCAGGTCAACGGTTCGCTGGCCAGCGCTAACGTGCTGGTCAACAGCGGCGGTACCCTCGGCGGCAGCGGCACCTTGACCGGCGCGGTGACGGTGGCCGATGGCGGTCATCTGGCGGGGGTGACTGGCAGCACCTTGTCGGTGGATTCGCTGGCGCTCAACGGCAATTCCAACTTCGATGTCGGCCTAGGCACACCGGTGTCCGGTGGCGGCAACGCACTGGTCAACGTCGGTGGCAACCTGACCCTCGACGGTAGCCTCAACGTCAGCGATATCGGCGGTTTCGGCAACGGTGTTTATCGCCTGATCAACTACACCGGCGGTCTGACCGACAATGGCCTGCTGATCGGCAGCGTACCGGGCAGCGTCTCTGCGGGCGATCTGCAACTGCAAACCGCGCTGGCCAACCAGATCAATCTGCTGGTCACTGCACCGGGTGCTACCGTGCAGTTCTGGGACGGCAATCAACTGGTCGCCAACGGTTCGGTGGACGGCGGCAGCGGCACCTGGGGCACCGGGACCAGCAACTGGACCGACGTCAACGGCACCACCAATCAAGCCTGGAGCAACAACTTCGCAGTGTTCCAGGGCACGGCGGGCACCGTCACCGTCAACGGCGCGCAAACCATCACCGGCATGCAATTCGTCACCGATGGCTACAGCCTGCAAACCGGCACCGCCGGCTCGCTGGTCCTGGTCAACGGTTCGCTGGGCAATGCTTCGGTGCGTGTCGATCCGAACGCGACGGCGACCATCGGCGTAGCGCTCAACGGCGCCGCCACCCTCGGCAAGTACGACACCGGCACTCTGGTGCTCAATGCGGCCAACGGCTACACCGGCGGCACCGCGCTCAACGGCGGCACACTGGTGCTGGGCAACGACGCGGCCCTGGGCAGCGGCGTACTGACCGTCTCCGATGGCACGGCGCTGGACAGCAACACCGGCGTCATTGTTGCCAACGACGTACTGCTCAACGGCGGGCTGAACGTCGCCGGCTCCAACACTCTGGGCCTGGATGGCGTGATCAGCGGTGCGGGTAGTCTGATCAAGAGTGGTCCGGCCAGCCTGACCCTCACCGGCAATAACAGCTACAGCGGTGGAACCCGGCTTCAGGGCGGTACGCTGATTCTGGGCAATAACAGTGCGATCAGCAGTGGTGCGCTTGATGTGCTGGGCAATGCGACCCTCGACAGCACCGCCGCCTTGCAACTGGCCAATGCCATTGACCTGGGCGCGCAACTGACCCTGGCCGGCAATCAAGACACCACCCTCATCGGCGCGATTACCGGCTCAGGCAGCCTGGTCAAAAATGGCAGCGCAGACCTGCTGCTCAGCGGGGCCAACAGCTATAGCGGCGGCACCACGCTCAACGGCGGCAGCACTCGCGGCGACACCAGCAGCCTGCAAGGGGCGATCGTCAATAATGCGGCACTGATCTTCGAGCAAAACAGCGACGGTACTTACACCGGCAACCTGACCGGCGCCGGGACCTTGAGCAAAACCGGCAGCGGCGATTTGTTGTTGACCGGCACCAGCGGCTTTACCGGCAACACCGATGTGCAGGCTGGCGTGCTGCGGGTCAACGGCAGCCTGAACAGCGCCAATGTCTCCATTGCCAGCGGTGCCAGCCTGGGCGGCAGCGGTCAGTTGGGCGGTGCGGTGCAATTGGCCGACGGCGCGACCCTGCTCGGTGGCGGTGGTGCATCGCCGCTAAAGGTTGGTTCGCTGGCCTTGTCCTCGGGCACGGCTCTGGATTTCAGCCTCGGCTCGGCCGCCAGTGCGACCACGGTAGTCGACGTCAGCGGCAACCTGATCCTCGACGGTACGCTTAACATCAGCAATGCCGGCGGCTTCGGCACCGGGGTCTATCAACTGTTCCGCTACGGCGGCAGCCTGACCGACAACGGCCTGGTCTATGGCAGCCTGCCAGTGTCGGCGGCGAATCTGACCCTGCAAACCGCGCTGGCCAATCAGATCAATCTGTTGGTTGAGGGCAGTGCGGGTGAAGTGCAGTTCTGGAACGGCGGCAAGACCAACCCAGACGGCACCATCGGCGGTGGCAGCGGTGTATGGGGGCCGGGTACCGTCTGGACTGACCCGACCGGCACTCAGGCGCTGGCGTCGAACGGCCAGTTCGCGGTGTTCGGCGGGCAGGGCGGCACCGTGACAGTGGTGGGTAACCAGGGCTTCACCGGCCTGCAATCTCTGGTCAATGGTTACACTCTGGTGCCTGGCGAGGGTGGCAGCCTGACGCCGGTCAACGGCACCGACGGCAGCCTGGCGGCGGTACGGGTCAACGCTGGTGTGAGCACAGAAATTGCCGTGCCGCTGGTGGGCAGCGGCGGCATCGAAAAACTCGACTCCGGCACTCTGATTCTCAGCGGCGCCAACACCTACACCGGTGGTACCACGGTCAGCGGCGGTACGCTCATCGGCAACACCACCAGCCTGCAAGGCGACATCCTCGACAACGCCTTGCTGGTGTTCCAGCAAAATACCGATGGCCAATTCAACGGTGTGCTCAGCGGCACCGGGACGCTGGCCAAACGCGGTGCCGGGACATTGTTGCTGACGGGCAACCAGCCGTTCAGCGGCGCAGTGTCGGTGGACCAAGGCTTGCTGCAGGTCGGTAATCGCGCGGCCCAGGCTTCCCTAGGCGGACAGGTGACCGTGGCCAATGGCGCCGGGCTCAGTGGTAACGGCAGCGTCGGTTCGCTGATCAACCACGGTGTGGTGATCTCCGGGGCCGAGGCGGGGAACTTGAGCGTGGCCGGTAACCTGACCAACGCCGCTGATGGCCTGCTGGTGCTGACTGTCAATTCGCCGGACGCCACGCCGCTGGTGGTGGGGGGCACCGCCAATCTGGGTGGCGGGCTGCAAGTGAATAGCCTGGCGCCGATTACCGGCAGCGCTGTTTATTCGCTGATCACGGCGGGCGGAGGCATCAGCGGCACATTCAGCACCACCAACCTGCCTGCGTATGCGTTCTACGATACCGCGCTGCTCTATGGAACCAATCAAGTGGCACTGGCGGTGAACCGCAACGGCACTTCATTCGTCGACGTCGCTGCCACCGGTAATCAGGCCGGCACCGCGTCGGCATTGACTAATAACGGTTCGGCCGGCTCGCCATTACGCCGTCAAATCCTCGGCCTGTCCGCGGCGGGGGCTCGCGCGGCCTTCGACAGCCTGTCCGGGGAAATCCATGCCAGCACCGCCAGTGCGATCCTGGAGGATTCCCGCTACATCCGCGACGCGGTCAACGACCGTATGCGCCAACCGTCGTGCAGCGGGCCGGATGATCCGCGCCGGGCCCTGGCGCCCAACGACAACCAACTGAGCAGCAGCGGTTGCCATGGCGAAATGGTCGGCTGGGCGCGTGCGCTCGGCGCCTGGGGTGAATCGGACGGCGACAGCAGCAGTGCCAGTCTCGATCGCAACCTCAGCGGCTTCATGCTCGGCACGGACAAGCAACTCGACGAGCAATGGCGCACAGGGATGGCCGCCGGTTACACCCGCAGCGACATCGATGCCCATGATCGCCGTTCGGATGCCACCGTCGAAAGCTATCACCTGGCGGCCTATTTGAATTCACAATTCGAGGCGGTCGCCGTGCGCCTCGGCGCGGCGTACAGCTGGCACGACATCGAGAGCAAACGCGACGTCAGTGTCGGTGCCTATAACGATCGTCTGGAGGCTCATTACGACGCCCGCAGCGCCCAGGTGTTCGGTGAAGTCGGCTACATTGTCGAAGCCGCCGGCATTGCCCTGGAACCGTTCGCCGGGCTGGCCTACGTCAACTACGACACTGACCAGGCCAAGGAAAAAGGCGGAGAGGGGCGCCTGGAGGCCGATGCCGATCAAGACATCACGTTCTCTACCCTCGGCGTACGCGCCGGCAAGCGCATCACCCTGGCCAACGGCGGACAATTCACCCCGCGTGCGGCCATCGGCTGGCGGCATGCCTTTGGTGATACCGAACCCGATGCCGACCTGACCTTCATCAATGGCGGTGCGTCGTTCAGCACTCAAGGCGTGCCGATTGCCGAGGACAGCGCGCTGTTGGAGGCCGGGGTGGACTTCCAGATCAGCCCGACCGGAAAACTGGGGATTGGGTACTCGGGGCAGGTTTCCAGCAATAACGAGGACCATGCGATGACCATCAGCTTCAGCCTCGGCTTCTGAATTACTCCGAAGGTCTTTAGCCGCCCGAAAGGGCGGTTTTTTTTCCTTGAAAAATGCGCCTTGTCCGGCGCTTGACGGGCACATTTCCCGAACCACGCTCTGCTAGAATCGGTCGCACGTTTCTACGAGGTGCCCCCATGAGCGAGCCGATCCGCCTGACCCAGTACAGCCACGGTGCTGGCTGCGGTTGCAAGATTTCCCCCCAGGTACTGGAAGTGATTCTGGCCGGCAGCGGTGCGCAGAACCTGGACCCGAAACTGTGGGTCGGTAATGCCTCGCGCGATGACGCGGCGGTGTATGCCATCGACGCAGAGCGCGGCGTCGTCTCGACCACCGACTTTTTCATGCCGATCGTCGACGATCCGTTCGATTTCGGCCGCATTGCCGCCACCAACGCCATCAGTGATATCTACGCCATGGGCGGTGATCCGTTGATGGCGATCGCGATACTCGGCTGGCCTGTAAATGTTCTGGCGCCGGAAGTTGCCCGGGAAGTGATTCGCGGCGGCCGTTCGGTGTGTGACGAGGCCGGCATTCCTCTGGCGGGCGGGCATTCCATCGATGCACCGGAGCCCATCTTCGGCCTCGCCGTCACCGGCCTGGTGGAAAAGCGCCACATGAAGCGCAACGACACCGCCACCGCTGGTTGCCTGCTGTACCTGACCAAGCCCTTGGGCATCGGCATCCTCACCACCGCCGAAAAGAAGGGCAAGTTGCGCAACGCCGATATCGGCCTGGCCCGCGACTGGATGTGCACCCTGAACAAACCCGGCAGCCGCTTCGGCAAACTCGACGGCGTGACGGCGATGACCGACGTTACCGGTTTCGGTTTGCTCGGGCATCTGGTGGAAATGGCCGATGGCAGCCATCTCACCGCACGAATTGAGTACGAGCGTGTACCGCGTCTGCCGGGTGTCGAGTATTACCTCGAACAGGGCTGCATTCCCGGCGGAACCTTGCGTAACTTCGACAGTTACGCCAGCAAGCTCGGGCGCTTGCAGGAGTTGCACAAGCGCGTGCTGTGCGATCCGCAGACCAGCGGCGGCCTGTTGATTGCCGTGACGCCCGAAGGCAATGACGCGTTTCTGACGGTGGCCGCCGAACTGGGGCTGAGTCTGGCGCCGATTGGTGAACTGGTCGAGCGACAGGGCAACGCGGTCGAGGTGTCTTGATGCCTGTCGACTGTTCCGATTACCGCGACATCTTCCTTAACGACCGGCCGATGATGGATGCCCGCGCGCCGATCGAGTTTTCCAAGGGCTCGTTCCCCGGTGTGATCAACCTGCCGCTGATGAACGATCAGGAGCGGCAGCGGGTCGGCACTTGCTACAAGCAGCTTGGTCAGCAAGCGGCCATCGAATTGGGCCATCAATTGGTCTCCGGCGAGATCAAGACCCAGCGCATCCAGGCCTGGGCGGATTTCGCCCGGGCGCACCCTGATGGGTTTCTCTATTGTTTTCGCGGTGGTTTGCGCTCGCAGATTGTCCAGCAATGGCTCAAGACGGAAGGGGGCATCGACTATCCGCGGGTCGCTGGCGGCTACAAGGCCATGCGTACCTTTCTACTGGAAACCGTCGATCAAGCCGTCGACCAATGTGATTTCGTCTTGCTGGGCGGCATGACCGGCACCGGTAAAACCGAAGTGCTCACGCAGTTGAGCAACGGGCTGGACCTGGAAGGTCACGCCAATCATCGCGGCTCCAGTTTCGGCAAACGCGCCACCGGCCAACCGTCCAATATCGACTTTGAAAACCGTCTGGCGGTGGACCTGCTGAAGAAGCGCGCTCGCGGTATCGAACAGTTCGTCCTGGAGGACGAGAGCCGCGCGATCGGCAGTTGCGCGCTGCCATTACCGCTGTATCAGGGCATGCAGCAATTTCCGATGGTCTGGCTCGAAGACAGTCTGCAAGGGCGCGTCGAACGGATCCTGCGCGATTACGTGGTGGACTTGTGCGCCGAGTTCATCGCGGTGCATGGCGATGAAGGTTTTGTGCTGTTTTCCGAGCGCTTGCTGGCGAGTCTGGACAATGTGCAGAAACGGCTGGGTGGCGAGCGTCATCGACGGATGCTGGTGTTGATGGAAGACGCCTTGGCGGAGCAGGGGCGTAGCGGCGCGGTGGATTTGCACCGGGGCTGGATCGAAGGGTTGCTGACGGAGTATTACGACCCGATGTATGTCTTTCAGCGGGAGAAAAAAGGGGCGCGGATTGAGTTTGCCGGGGAGCGCGGGGCGGTTATCGAGTATTTGCGCGATAGGGTGAATCAGTAGAGGTGAGGGTGTTTTCGCCGGCCCCATCGCGAGCAGGCTCACTCCCACAGTGGAATGCATTCCAAATGTGGGAGTGAGCCTGCTCGCGATGGGGCCAACACAGTCACCGCATCAATCAGGTCGGGCAAGTTTCCTGCCCGTTATCCAGCCCTTGTTTGTAGCTATGACTGACCAGGCTGGCCTTGCCGTTGTGCCAGGTCAGGGTCAGTACGAACAACGAGTCGTAATCGCTGGATTCCCAATCTTCGGTGATCTTCTGTTTCTTGCCGACCGCTTCTCCGGCGACTTTGTTGATCAGCTCCGGCAGGTAGCCGTGGGACCAGGCGGTATAGATGACCGAGTTGTGATACTTGTCGTGCAACAGTTCATCGGCCAGGTCGCTGGTGTCGTTGGCCGAGAAGTTGATGTTGACCGGCAAGCCGAGTTTGATCGCGCTCGGGCTGATGGTCATTAACGGGCGAATGTAACTGTAGGAGTTGTCCAGTTCGCCTTCCTCGACATTACGCGTCGGGTTGGCGGCAAACACATAGTTGGCGTTGCCGAATTTTTCCGGCAGCAGGGTAGCCAGGTCGATGGCGCGGTTCAGGCCCTGGCAATTGAGTTGACCGAGGCCGCCTTCAGGTTTTTCCGCGTGGCGCAGAAACACCAGCGTTTGAGTTCCGTCCACCGGTTGAGCGCGACTTTCGCGGGACTCCAGCATCAAAAACAATGCGCTGGCCGCCAGCACAGCGGGCAGGAATATATAAGCGCGATGTTTGAAGCGATTGGCTAGTGTCAGAAATTTCTTCATGGAATAAAAGGTTCTTAAGCGCATTTTGGTTAAGGCTGACAAACCTTTACACCGCGATTTTCCTGCGTCGGGTGTTTTCCATGTCGTTGAGCCGATCCGTTTTCAAAGGGGCAGTGCTCAGAGTCCTCTGTTGCCCATTTGGTTCGATACCGGCCGAGAGCGCAGCAATGTACCGGTAACCTTGCACGGCTTGGAGCAAAGGTTATCGACAACATGTTGCGGAATTGTGGACACCGTACACCTGTTGGCGCGCCCCCCCCCTGTGATCTCCTTTAATTCCGACCATCAGCCATATTGATGGGTCAAACGCTTCCAGCGCTGGCTATCTCGATTATGATCGTCGCTCTTTATTTTCCCGTGGATCCTTTCCCATGACCGATTTGTCCGCGTTCCCCATCACCGAAAAATGGCCGGCCCAGTATCCGGAGTGGATTCAGCTGTACTCCTTGCCGACGCCCAACGGCGTCAAGGTCTCGATCATGCTCGAAGAGATCGGCCTGCCGTACGAGCCTCATCGCGTCGGTTTCGAGAGCAACGATCAGATGTCCCCGGAGTTCCTGTCGTTGAACCCCAACAACAAGATCCCGGCCATCCTCGATCCCCACGGCCCTGATGGTCAGCCTTTGCCGCTGTTCGAGTCCGGGGCGATTCTGATCTACCTCGCCGACAAGACAGGGCAACTGTTGGCCCAGGAATCGGCGGCGCGTTATGAAACCATTCAGTGGCTGATGTTCCAGATGGGTGGCATTGGGCCGATGTTTGGCCAGCTCGGTTTCTTCAATATATTTGCCGGCAAGGATTACGAAGACAAGCGCCCCCGTGACCGCTATGTCGAAGAAAGCAAACGTCTGCTCGGTGTCCTCGACAAGCGCCTCGAAGGACGTGACTGGATCATGGGCGAGCGCTACACCATTGCCGACATCGCGACCTTTCCGTGGATTCGCAACCTGATCAGCCGCTATGAAGCGGGCGATCTGGTGGGCATCCAGAACTTCCCCAACGTCACGCGGGTGCTGGAGAAATTCCTCGCGCGCCCGGCGGTGAAACGCGGGCTGGAAATCCCGAAACCCGTCTCCAACTAATCCACCGCAATCCCTGTAGGAGCTGGCTTGCCAGCGATGAGGCCGGCACATCCAGCATTTGTGTTGAAGCAACCACCGCCATCGCTGGCAAGCCAGCTCCTACAAGGGATCTGTGTTGGCTCCGGTGATTGTTGCCGTTCCAGTAACGCTGTCTTGAGCGTTCGACGTTTGTGCCCTGCGCCTCGCAGGGCATAAGCTTCGCCCCCTCTACGACTTTCGTCTCGTCCCCCGATTTTCAGGAATTCCCATGTCCAGCCAGTTCCCCGAAGCACGTCCACGCCGTCTGCGCCGCAATGCGAGCCTGCGCAGTCTGTTCCAGGAAACCGAGTTCAGCTTGAACGACCTGGTGCTGCCGATTTTTGTCGAAGAAGAAATCGACGATTTCGTGCCGATCAAAAGCATGCCGGGCGTGATGCGTATACCGGAGTCGAAACTGGCCGGCGAGATCGAGCGCTATGCCCGGGCCGGAATCAAGTCGGTGATGACCTTCGGCGTGTCCCATCACCTGGACGGCAACGGCAGCGACACCTGGAACGACAATGGCCTGGTGTCGCGCATGTCGCGCATCGCCAAGGATGCCGTGCCGGAAATGATCGTCATGTCCGACACCTGCTTCTGCGAGTACACCGACCATGGCCATTGCGGCGTGCTGCATAACCACGAAGTCGACAACGACCAGACCCTGATCAACCTCGGCAAACAAGCGGTGGCGGCGGCCCGCGCCGGTGCCGATGTGATTGCCCCGTCCGCGGCCATGGACGGGCAGGTCCAGGCGATTCGCCGGGCACTGGATGAGGCCGGTTTCACCCAGACGGCAATCATGGCCTATTCGACCAAATTCGCCTCGGCGCTGTACGGGCCGTTCCGCGAAGCCGGTGGCAGCGCGCTCAAGGGCGACCGCAAAAGCTATCAGATGAACCCGATGAACCGCCGCGAAGCCGTGCGCGAATCGCTGCTGGACGAGCAGGAAGGCGCCGATGCGCTGATGGTCAAGCCTGCCGGCGCGTACCTGGACATCATCCGCGACATTCGCGAAGTTTCGCGTTTGCCGCTGTCGGCGTATCAGGTCAGCGGCGAGTACGCGATGATCAAGTTTGCCGCGCAGGCCGGGGCGATTGATGAAGATCGCGTGGTGCGCGAGAGCCTGGGGGCGATCAAGCGGGCGGGGGCGGATTTGATCTTCACGTATTTCGCGATGGACCTGGCCCTGGCCGGGATCTGATTCCACCCTGAACCCTGTGGGAGCGGGCTTGCCCGCGATGAGGCTGGTACATCCAACATCTATTTATGTTGGCTGGGCTGCCGTCATCGCTGGCAAGCCAGCTCCTACAGGGGGAAATGGTGCTTTTGGAATCAAGCAAAAAACGGCCGAATCCCGTGGGTGCGGAAATAACGCTCGATCACCTTCGGGTCCGAGCACGTCTCGGCAATCGCCACATAGGTATCCGGTCGCAACAAATAGAAGCCGTTACGCCCAAGTCCCGCCGCTTCAAACGCCGGTCGCCAATCGAACACATGCAACGGCAAATGATGCTCGATGCACCAGGCAATCATCTCGTCGCTGGTGTCGCCATACACATGCACCTGCCAGGTCAGGCATTTTAACGATTCAAAATTATCCCCTTCACCATCATGGGCCCAAGGCAGGCGATCGCCGCCGTGGACGTGCCCGGCCACGCCTGTGCTCAATGGCATGCCGCGATAGTTCAGGGTGATTTGCGACACCGTGCGGAACAGGAATTCGCGGGATGCCTCGAAGGAGGCCATTTTCGGAATCACGAAGGGCGCCAGACGCGTGCGCAACAGGTCGGCCATGCGGCCTTCAGCGGTGGCGAAACTGAACACCCGGTCGGTGGTGGCCACCAGTTTGCGGGCAAACGCGATGCGTTCGGTTTCATAGGTGTTGAGTAATTTAGCCTCGGCGGCGCCGCTCAAGACGGCCGCAAGTTTCCAGGCGAGGTTGATCGCATCGCCAATCCCGGTGTTCATGCCCTGGCCCCCGGCGGGGCTGTGGACATGGGCCGCGTCGCCCAATAGAAACGCGCGCCCGGTGCGAAAGTGGTCGGCCACCCGATGATGCACGCGATAGGTCGAGAACCAGTTCACCTGCTCGATCTGCACCTTCAGATTTTCAATTGCGCGGCTGCTGACGTCTGCAAATTGCAGGGTTTCGGCATGCTCGGCGCGTTCATCACGGACGGTGCCGATCAAGCGTGCGCGCCCCGTCGCGGCCAACGGGAATACGGCGAGGAAATCCGCTTCATCGAGATCCACGTGCAGTTCGCCATTGAACGTCGGACCGCTGGCCTGCACATCGGCGACATAGAAAATCTGTTGATAGGTGCCGCCGGGAAATCCGGTGTCCAGGGATTTACGCACGATTGACCGCGCACCGTCGCACCCGGCCAGATAACAGGCTTGGCAGATTTCATGCTGGCCGTCAGGCAGGCGCAACGTCGCGGTAATGCCGTCGCCGGTTTCTTCGAAGCCCAGCAACTCGGTGTTGCGTTCTACGGTGATGCCGAAGGTCTCGAGGCGTTCGATCAGCAGGCGTTCGTGTTCGTCCTGGGGAAACATTTCGAGGAAGGCGTAGGGCGTCAGTCCCTCGCCAACGCGGCTCAGGGGCAAGCGCGCCACAGGCTCACCCTTGACCCAGAAATTGGCGGCCGCCACGCGATGGCCCTTTTGCACGACCGCCTCACTGAGGCCGAGCTGGCGATACAACTCCAGCGTCCGCGCCTGCACGGCCAATGCCCGCGACGTGGTGCCGGGGGCTGAGGTCTTGTCGATAATCCGTACGCGGACTCCCAGTTTGCTCAGCCACAGTGCCAGGACCAGCCCGGTCGGGCCGGCGCCGACGATCAATACATCGCTGCGATGCATGTGCCGTTCCTCCTTGCGGTGTGGGTCAAGTATGGTCCACGCGCGCCGGGCGGCCAGGCTGACTGCTCAACGGAAGAAATGTAGGAGCTGCCGCAGGCTCGGGCCGCGTTCGGCAGCTCCTACAGGGAGAGGCGTTTTACGATTAGAAGTCGATGGTGCCTGACAGCTTCGCCACGCGAGGCTCGCCCTGGGTCAGGTAGCCGCCCTGGGCCGATTCCCAGTATTTCTTGTTGGCCACGTTTTCGACGCCGAAACGCAAGGTCACGTCCTTTTCCTGGACCTTGAAGGCGTAACGAGCGCCGGCGTCGAAGCGGTTCCAGGTCGGCAGGCTGAGGTTGTTCGCCGCGTCGGCGTACTGGCCGCCGGTGCGCAGCATCCGCCCGTTCAGTGCTACGCCTTGCAGGCCCGGCACGTCCCAATCCACGTTGGCGTTGAACTGGAAGGTCGGCACGCCGATGGCCTGATTACCGTCATTGAGGCCGCCCTGGGTTTTCTTCAGTTCGGTGTCCATGACCGTCACGCCGCTGAGCAGGCGCAGGCCATCGATCGGCTCGCCAAAGACGTTGAGCTCCACGCCTTTGTTGACCTGTTCACCATCGTTCACGAAAACCGCGGTGTTGGCATCAAGGACCTGGGTGTAGCCATCGGCCGGTTGCTCGATGCGATACACACCGAGCGTGGCGCCATAAGTGCCCATGTCGACCTTCACGCCGGCTTCGATCTGTTTGGAGCGGGCCGGGGCAAACACTTCGTTGCCGTTGACCACCACGCGGGAACCCGCCGTGCTCGGTGCCGTCGGGCCTTCAGCCAAGCCTTCGATGCGGTTGGCGTAGAACGACACGTGTTCCCACGGCTTGAACACGATGCCGTACACCGGCGTGGTGATCGACTCGTCGTAGTTGGACGTCCGGGTTCCGGTGCCGTAGGCATAGCCCTGGACTACCAGTTGCTGACGACGCGCCCCGACGGTCACCAACAGGCGATCATCGAAGAAGCCCAGGGTGTCGGACACCGCACCGCTGCGCACGAAGGTTTTGCCGGTGATGCCCGGATCGTGCAGGTCGCCGCCGGAGAAACCGCCCTGTGGCGCCGGAACCTCGACCGGGTGGTAGATGTTGTTCGGGTAGCGGGTCAGGTCGAAATCGAAGGCGTTGCGCTGTTGGGTCCAGATGCCGGCCAGGCCGAAGTTGAGCTGATGGCTGACCGGGCCGGTGACGAATTTGCCATTGAGGCCGGCCATGGCGCTGGAGTTGTCCTCGTCGTGGGGAATGAACGAGCCGGTGGTGGTGGAACTACCGTCGTTCCCCACCAGGGTAGTGCTGTTGTAATTACCGACTTCACGGGTGTGCTTGTGGCCCGCGGCGGCGTAGGCGGTCCAGCTTTCGTTCAGGTCGTACTCGGCGCGCAGCATGCCGAAGGTGTCTTCGATCTGGGTGAAGCCCCACTTCTGCGCGTAGTTGGTGTCGGCCGACGGCGCATCCGGGATGTGCGTGGTAGTGCCCAGGTTCACCGAGCTGCGGCCACCGTTGATGCGTTCTTTGGAATAGATGAAATCGCCGGAAATGCGCAGGGCGTCGCCCCGATAATCCAGGCCGATGGCGAACAGCTTGGAGCGCTGGTTTTCATCGTCGATGGCGGTGTCGCCCTCGCGCTGGGACAGGTTGACGCGTGCGCCGAAACGGTTGTCCTCGCCGAAACGCTGACCGACGTCGAGGTGTTCACCGATGCGCCCGTCATCGCTGATGTCGGTGCTGAAGCGGCGCAGCGGCTCGTCACCGGCGCGTTTGGGTTGCAGGTTGACGCCGCCGCCGATGCCGGAGCCGCTCGGGGTCACGCCGTTGATAAAGGCATTCGGACCCTTGAAGACTTCCACCCGCTCCAGTGCGTCGGTGGAAATGATCTGGCGCGGCAGGATGCCGTACAGACCATTGAAGGAAATATCGTCACCGTTGAGCGGCAGGCCACGGATCATGAAGGTCTGGGCCTGGTTGGAAAAACCGGAGGCTTGGCGCACCGACGAATCGTTGAGCAGCACGTCACCGACGGTTTCGGCTTGCTGGTCGCGGATCAACTCTTCGGTGTAGGCGGTCATGCTAAACGGCACGTCCATGATGTCCTGGTTGCCCAGCACGCCCAATTGCCCGCCACGCGCGACTTGGCCGCCGGCATATACCGGTGGCAGATCGGACTGGGAAGGGGCTTCGGCGTTGACGTTGACGTTGTCCAGCACCAGCGCTTTACCGTCGTTTTGTGCCGGTGTGGCGGGCGTTGCCGCGTGGGCGGTGACGGACAGCGAGCAAAGCAGGGCGATTAGCGTCGGGCGAAAAGGAACGCGGGGTCGGGCTGGAGTGGTCATGGTTCGTTCCGGGCGGCGCGCCGCCTCTGAGAAAAAGTTTTTTCGGCGCGGGAACTCCTTGCGCAAATACGACTCCAGGAGCGAATGATAGGAGTTCTCAATCATGTTGCGCAATCGGTTTGTCATTACGGTGTGTAGGTAAA
Organism: Pseudomonas sp. GL-RE-29; assembly: GCF_019947275.1. NCBI lineage: Bacteria > Pseudomonadati > Pseudomonadota > Gammaproteobacteria > Pseudomonadales > Pseudomonadaceae > Pseudomonas > Pseudomonas sp. GL-RE-29. The sequence goes on along the minus strand of NZ_JAGYGD010000036.1, from coordinate 27,507 downwards.
GCCTGGATAGGAGGTGAAGTTGCCTTTGTGGCGAGGGAGCTTGCTCCCGCTGGGCTGCGAAGCGGCCCCTTATATCCCTGAAAAAAATGGGAGTGCTGCGCACTCCAGCGGGAGCAAGCTCCCTCGCCACAGGCAACTCCTATGCCTGGCGGAGTGCGATGGGAGGAACAGCAGCTCTACGCCGTAGTCATAGCCTGCACCATGCCATCGATCGTATGGTTAACCCGGCTCAACGGACTACCTGGAGCAACATGCAAGCCCATCGATTGATCATGAGCATCGCCGCGTTGCTGGTGCTGGCCGGTTGCGGCAGCCAACGGACCCAGGAACCGCCGGCGCGCAAGCCCGCCGAGGTCAAGGCGGAAATCGTGCGATTGCTCCCGGCGAAGACGGTCGACCGCCAGGGTTGGGCCACGGATATCTATGCTGCCTTTGCCGCGCAGAACATCACGCCGAGCACGCAAAATCTGTGCGCGGTGCTGGCCGTTACCGAGCAGGAATCGACGTTTCAGGTCGATCCGCCCGTACCGGGGCTGGGCAAGATCGCTCGCGAGGAAATCGATCGTCGCGCGTCCAAGGCGCACATTCCCGGCCTGTTGGTCAGTGGCGCGCTGCAAGTGCGTTCGCCCAATGGCAAAACCTACAGTGAGCGCCTGAACGCGGCGCGTAGCGAAAAAGAACTGAGCGCGATTTTTGATGACTTCATCGGCATGGTGCCGATGGGCAAGACCCTGTTTGCAGGCTTCAACCCGGTGCACACCGGCGGCCCGATGCAGGTCAGCATCGACTTTGCCGAGCAGCAAGCGAAGGGTTATCCGTATCCGGTGAACGGCTCTATCCGCCGTGAAGTGTTTACCCGGCGTGGCGGCATGTACTTTGGTATCGCGCATTTGCTCGGATACCCGGTGAGCTACGAGCAACCGCTGTACCGCTTCGCCGATTTCAACGCCGGTTGGTACGCCAGTCGCAATGCGGCGTTTCAAAATGCTGTGAGCCGGGCCTCGGGCATCCCGCTGGCGCTGGACGGCGACCTGGTCGACCATGGTTCGATCATGCCGGGCACCACGGAACGGGCGGTGCGTACCCTCGGCAAGCAACTGGACCTGCGCAATACGACGATCAGGAATCAACTGGAGGAGGGCAACAGCCTGGCCTTCGAGGATAGCGAGCTCTATCAGCGGGTTTTCGCCCTGGCCGAACAGGCCGAAGGCAGGGCATTGCCGCGTGCGGTATTGCCGGGGATCGTGCTGCAAAGCCCGAAAATCACCCGCAAGCTCACCACGGCGTGGTTTGCCAAACGGGTTGATGAGCGTTATCAGCGTTGTATGAAGCGGGCAGGTTGAGGATCAGAAGATCAGAAGATCAGAAGATCAGAAGATCAGAAGATCAGAAGATCAGAAGATCAAAAGATCGCAGCCTTCGGCAGCTCCTACAGGGTATGCGCATTCCAATGTAGGAGCTGCCGAAGGCTGCGATCCTGGCGTCCGATCAGGCACAACATGATGTGCGAGTTCACGCAGGCATAAAAAAACCCGGCTGATGAGGCCGGGTTTTCGTCGAGTACCGCGGTAAAACCATTCATTCAAGCGATACGGTTGCTGTTCAGGCGATCAGAGCCATCGGCGGCCACGGTGTTGCCATGCAGGCGGTCGGAACCATCGGCGGCCACGGTGTTGCCATGCAGGCGGTCGGAACCATCGGCGGCCACGGTGTTGCCGTGCAGACGGTCAGAACCATCGGCGGCCACGGTGTTGCCATGCAGGCGGTCGGAACCATCGGCGGCGACAGTGTTGCCATGCAGGCGGTTGGAACCATCGGCGGCCACGGTGTTGCCGTGCAGACGGTCGGAACCATCGGCGGCTACAGTGTTGCCATGCAGACGATCAGAACCATCGGCAGCAACACGATTTTCGATCAGGCGATCCGAGCCACCCTCAGCCACACGGCTTTCAATCAGACGATCCGAGCCACCTTCAGCAACAACTGGCTGAACCGAGGTAGCGGCAAAAGCGTTCACTGCAAAAACCGAGAAAGCGATGCTGAGAAGAGTTTGGCGTTTCATGATGGTGTGCTCCGGGGTGTTATTGGTTGGTATGGAGCAGATGTTACGCGGCGGATTTTTTAAGAGAACTTCATTGACGTGATGGTGAACATCGACAGTATTGATAGGGCGTGCGGCATACCTACTGTGGCCGTGATGATGCAGTCGTCGGATGGCTCAGGCGTGTGCGATGGCGGCTTCTACACTGGTTAACGTCGCAAGGAGGTGTGTATGTATCAGCTCTACGGTCATCAAAATTCAGGCGCGGCGGCGATCGAAGCTGCGCTGGAACTCTGTGAGATTCCCTATCGCTTCATCGATGTGGAGGCGTCCCCGGAGGCCGCGCAGGCGCTGGAGAAACTCAACCCGCTCAAGCAGATTCCGACGCTGCAATTGCCCGACGGCGGAATCCTCACCGAGAGTGCGGCGATCCTGATCCATCTCGGGATGTCGTTTCCGCGCTCGAAGCTGTTGCCTTATGAAGCCGCCGAACGCGATCAGGCCATTCGCGGATTGGTGTACATCGTCAGCAATTGCTACGCAGCCATCGGCATCATCGATTACCCCGAGCGCTGGCTGGCCGCGGCGGATCAGGCGTCGAGGCAAAACCTCATGGCCGGCGCCCGCCAGCGGCTGCATTGGAGTTGGGAGGTGTTCGCCGATCAATTCTCGGGCGAGTTGTACCTGGGAGACGAGACGCCAGGCGCGCTGGACGTGCTGGCGGCGGTGGTTACCCGATGGGCCGGCAGTCGCGAACATCTACGCAATGCCCGTCCGGGATTCTTCGCCTGGCTGGAGCGTATCGACCGTCATCCGACATTGGCGCCGGTGTTCGCGAGGCATTGGCCCAAATGAACACCAAACATCCCCTTGTAGGTGTGAGCCTGCTCGCGATGGCGGACTGACATTCAACAATTATGTCGACTGACACACCGCTATCGCGAGCAGGCTCGCTCCTACAGGAGGAGGGAATTACTCACCGCGAATGTACTGCTCCAACTGACGAATCAGCTCAGCCTGTTCGGCAATGGCTTCCTTGACCAGGTCACCAATCGACAGCAAACCGATCAACTTGCCGTTTTCCACCACCGGCAGGTGGCGTAGGCGCCGGTCGGACATGATGCCCAGGCAGGTATCGACAGTTTGATGGGTGTCCACCGTGATCACCGGCGACACCATGATGTCGCGCACCGGCGTGCCCACTGATGAACGCCCGTGCAGCACCAGTTTGCGCGCGTAATCGCGTTCACTGATGATGCCCAGCACTTCTTCATTCTCCACCACCAGCAGAGCGCCGACGTTCTTCTCGGCCATCTTCATCAGCGCTTCGAGCACCATGTGATCCGGCTTGATCTGATGCACTTCCTGATTCTTCTGATCTTTCAACTTGAGCAGTTGCGCGACGGTTTTCATGGCGGTTTCCCGGGTGTTGTCGTTGTTCTAGAAGAATCGTAGACGCAAGCGCGCAGGGCAAGAGCGAAAGCGGCAGATACCACTCAAAAAACGTCATTGGGCGGATTTTCTTTGGTAAATCTCAAAAGATCGCAGCCTTCGGCAGTTCCTACAGGGTGTGCGCGTTCCATTGCAGGAGCTGCCGAAGGCTGCGATCTTTTCAAGGCGATGACGCGTAGAATTGCCACCCTGAATCAATAGTGAGGTTGGCAGTGGTGGATTTACCGCAGGGCTTCGTCCTGACCCGGCATTGGCGCGATACTCCGGCCGGTACGGAAGTCGAGTTCTGGCTGGCGACCGATAGCGGTCCCCAGCGAATCCGCCTGCCTCATCAGCCTTCGGTGGCGTTCATCCCGGCAGATCAGCGCGAGCAGGCCGAGGCGCTGTTGCGCGATGAAAAGAACGTTGAGCTCAAACCTCTGGCCCTGATGGATTTCGAGCACCGACCGGTGCTCGGTCTGTACTGCCAGCAACACGGGCAATTGATGCGTCTGGAAACCACCCTGCGCCGGGCCGGTGTCGACGTGTTCGAAGCCGACGTACGCCCGCCCGAACGCTACATGATGGAGCGGTTCATCACCGCGCCCGTGCGTTTTGGTGGCACGCCGGGTGCCGAGGGTTTGCTGCGCGATGCGCAGATGAAGCCCGACCCGGATTACCGGCCGAACCTCAAACTGGCGTCCCTCGACATCGAAACCACCGCCCAGGGCGACTTGTATTCCATCGCCCTGGAAGGTTGCGGTCAGCGTCAGGTGTACATGCTCGGCCCGCCCAACGGCGACGACAGTCAGGTCGATTTCCAGCTCGAATACTGCGACTCGCGAACGATACTGCTGAAAAAGCTCAATGAATGGTTCGCCCGGCACGACCCCGACGCGATCATCGGCTGGAACGTCGTGCAGTTCGACCTGCGCGTGTTGCACGAACACGCCCGGCGCCTGGCCGTGCCGCTGAAACTGGGGCGCGGCGGCGAAGAAATGCAGTGGCGCGAGCACGGCAACGGAAATCACTACTTCGCTTCCGCTGCGGGCCGATTGATCATCGACGGCATTGAATCGCTGCGCTCGGCGACCTGGAGTTTCCCCTCGTTCAGTCTGGAAAACGTCGCGCAAACCCTGCTCGGCGAAGGCAAGTCGATCGACAATCCGTACCAGCGCATGGATGAAATCAACCGCATGTTCGCCGAGGACAAACCGGCGCTGGCCAAGTACAACCTCAAGGATTGCGAGCTCGTCACCAGGATTTTCGCCAAGACCGAATTGCTGAAATTTTTGCTGGAGCGGGCCAGTGTCACCGGTTTGCCGGTGGATCGCATGGGCGGTTCAGTAGCAGCGTTCACCCACCTCTACATGCCGTTGATGCATCGCCAGGGCTTCGTCGCGCCGAACCTCGGCGGGCGCCCGCCGCAAGCCAGCCCCGGTGGCTTTGTCATGGACTCGCAGCCAGGGCTGTACGAGTCGGTGCTGGTGTTCGACTACAAAAGCCTTTATCCGTCGATCATTCGCACCTTCCTCATCGACCCGGTGGGGTTGATCGAAGGGCTCAAGCATCCCGATGACGCGGACTCGGTGCCGGGCTTTCGCGGGGCGCGGTTTTCCCGTACCCGGCATTGCCTGCCGTCCATCGTTGCGCGGGTCGCCGAAGGTCGCGAAACCGCCAAGCGCGAACACAACGCGCCGTTGTCCCAGGCGTTGAAGATCATCATGAACGCGTTTTATGGCGTGCTCGGCTCAAGTGGTTGCCGCTTCTTCGATACCCGGCTGGCATCGTCCATCACACTGCGCGGACACGAAATCATGCTGCGCACCCGCCAGTTGATCGAAGCCCAGGGCCACACGGTGATTTACGGCGACACCGATTCGACCTTCGTCTGGCTGCGCCGCGCCCATGGTCAACAGGAAGCCGCGCAGATCGGCAAGGCGCTGGTGGATCACGTCAACCAGTGGTGGCGCGAGCATGTGCGGCAGGAATACGGGCTGGAGAGTGCGCTGGAGTTGCAGTTCGAAACCCATTACAAGCGCTTCCTGATGCCGACCATTCGCGGCGCAGAGGAGGGCAGCAAGAAACGATACGCGGGGTTGGTGACGCGCGCCGATGGCACTGAAGAGATGGTCTACAAAGGTCTGGAAACCGTGCGTACGGACTGGTCGCCGCTGGCCCGGCAATTTCAGCAGGAGCTGTACCTGCGCATCTTCCATCGCAAACCCTATCAGGATTATGTGCGCGACTATGTGCGCAAAACCCTGGCGGGCGAGTTCGATGAGCGCCTGATTTACCGCAAGCGCCTGCGCCGCACTCTCGATGATTATCAGCGTAACGTGCCGCCCCATGTCCGTGCAGCGCGCATTGCCGACGAGTACAACGACCAGCAGGGTCGACCGCGGCAATACCAGAATGGCGGCTGGATCAGTTATGTGATCACGGTCGCCGGCCCCGAACCGCTGGAGATCCGCAGCGCGCCGATCGATTACGACCATTACGTTACCCGGCAATTGCAACCGGTGGCGGACGCGATCCTGCCGTTTGTCGACGACGACTTTTCAACTTTGATTGGTGGGCAACTGGGCTTGTTTTGAGTCCATCAGCTGTAAGGTCCAGTTATCGGGAATGCCGTGGAAATACTTGTTCAAGGCTTGATGGAACACGCTGTGGTCGGGCGAGAGCTGGGCGAACAGCGTGATCGACGAGTGAAATTTCAGGTTGTCGGGGTGTCCGAAAATCGACTCCACCGAACCCTCTTGGATGTTCAGAACTTCTTGTGTGCAGATGCGTAAACGGGCGCCCAATAACGGATGATCGAGGTAGGCCTGTGCTTCTTCTCGGGAACTGATCGCGAAGCATTTGGACATATCGCTGCCGCCCAAACCGGCAAATTGAGGAAAGACAAACCACATCCAGTGGCTGCGTTTTTTACCTTCATTCAATTCTTTCTGGACTTTGTTGAACACCGGGTCTTGCGCCTGAACAAAGCGTTGCAGGTTAAAGGCGTCCAGCTGATCGGTGCTTCTCATGCAGAAGCCCTCTGACAAAACGCGATGGCTCAGACCATGGCCAACTGCTGTTTGCGTTGTGGCGCGTGAAACGCTTGGTCCAGCGCCTCCAGATCCCCTGCTTCAAGTTTCAGTCGCGCCGCTTGCGCATTAAGTTGCACATGCTCCTTTTTGACCGCTTTGGGGATGGCGATCACCCCGTTCTGCCGCAAAAGCCATGCCAGTGACACCTGTGCAGGCGTCGCGCCGTGACGGGCGGCTACCTGCTTGAGCGTGGAATTTGCGAGCATTTTCCCGCCCTGACCAATCGGACAGTAGGCCATAACCGGCATATTGTGCTGTTGGCACCACGGCAGCAAATCAAATTCGATGCCGCGCTCTTCCAGGTTGTAGAGCACCTGGTTGGTGGCGCAGGCCGGTGTGGCCAGTTCCTGCATGTCGTCGACGTCGAAATTGGACACGCCCCATCGGCCGATCTTGCCGGCTTCGCGCAGGCGTTCGAAGGCTTCGACGGTTTCTTCCAGCGGATACTGGCCGCGCCAATGCAGCAGATACAGATCGATGTAATCGGTGTTCAGCCGCCGCAGGCTGCGCTCGCAGGCCTGGGGAATGCCTTTGCGGCTGGCGTTGTGCGGGTAAACCTTGCTGACCAGGAAAACCTCGTCGCGTCGGCCGGCGATGGCTTCACCGACCACTTCTTCGGCGCCGCCTTCGGCATACATCTCGGCGGTGTCGATCAGTGTCATGCCCAGCTCGATGCCCAGGCGCAGTGCCGCGACTTCCTCGGCGCGCCGGGTGCGGTCCTCGCCCATCTGCCAGGTCCCTTGGCCGATGACCGGCACGTTGACGCCGGCCAACTCGACAGAACGCATGCAAACCTCCTTTCAAGATGCAATCAGTATCGTTTGGCATAAGCATAGCTTCCGGGTTCCGCTGCAAGATCAAAAGATCGCAGCCTTCGGCAGCTCTACGACGTAAATCCTGTAGGAGCTGCCGCAGGCTGCGATCTTTTGATCTTCAACTGCCGATGATCGATTGATCACCCGCAACACTGCACTTTTTCGCAATGAGCGGCTCTACCTTTGGCCAGCCTGCGGCGATCCCCACCGCCGGCCCATGCCCAAGTCCAAGATCCCATGGCTCGAGCGTTACCCTTCAGCATTACCTCAATCCGCCGCCGTTGCCTGCTGCTGGCCGGTCTGTCGATGTTCCTTGTCACCGGGTGCAGCCACCAGGAAGGCAACGACGTTTTCACTCAAATCCGTGAAGGCAAACCCCAGGAATTCCTGCAAACCAGCGTTGACCGCATGGCGACCCTGACCATGCGCGACAACCTCGACAGTCTCTATTTGCTGATGAGCAAACTGTACCTGCGCAACCCCGATGAGTTGAAAAAATCCGGTTTCCTCGACGCCCGCACCGCCGGCAAGCAAGTGCGCATGGCCATCGAACAGCAGCAGCCGTTGCCAACTCTGGGCGGCAAAAAAGACCTGGCGGCGCTGCGGTTCGCCATGAGTCCGGAATTCCTCGGCGACCGGGTCGGCGCGTTCATCTACGCCATCGGCAGCATGCTGGTGACCGCCCACGGCAATCGCCTTGAGTTCTACATGACGGACGCGATCAACCCGACGTTCGTCAGCAATGCCGCGCGCAACATAGAAATCGCTACCTGGATCTTGAGTCAGCGGCAGAACAAGGACGGCCAGCCGATGCTGTTTTCCAACGAAATCTCCGAGGAGGGCAGCAACCTGAGTTTTGCCGTGGAATTCGGCAAGATCGTCGCCCGTCTGGATTTGCTGACGCAGATGCTCGACGAGCGCTATCGGCGCATCGGCCTCAACTACGCCCAGAGTCTGTTATTCCTGAATTTCCTGCCCGTGCAGTGATCCTGTAATCCTCCATAAATCCCTGTAGGAGCTGCCGAAGGCTGCGATCTTTTGATCTTGGTAAATCAAAGTCAAAAGATCGCAGCCTTCGGCAGCTCCTACAGGGGATAGCTTTACGGCATAAATATAGATCGCATTGATATAAGTAGTTATAAGAAAAATCGCTATGCTGCGGGCCAGATTTTCCTTGCAGTCTTTGTGGACGTATCAATGGATTTGTTGAACATCGGGTTGGTCGTAGCCGGATTGGTGGTGGGTTTCATCGTTGGCATGACGGGCGTAGGCGGTGGGTCGTTGATGACGCCTATCCTGCTGTGGTTCGGCATCAACCCGGCAACGGCCGTCGGCACCGATCTGCTGTACGCGGCCATTACAAAATCCAGTGGCGTACTGGTCCACAAGAAGAACAACAACATCGATTGGGCAATTACCGGTTGGCTGACCCTCGGCAGCGTGCCGGCGGTGGTGCTGACGTTGTGGTTCCTCAGTAGCTTGCACAGCTCGCCCGATGCGATGAACGCGATTATCAAGCAAGCCCTGGGCTTCGTCCTGTTCGCCACCGCGCTGGCCATCCTGTTCAAGAAACGCCTGCTCGATTTCGCCCACAAACGTGCTGGCGGCCACTACAACCCGAGCGGCAAGCGCCTGAATGTAATGACGGTCATCACCGGCCTGGTCCTCGGCACCATGGTCGCGTTGACTTCTATTGGCGCTGGCGCGTTGGGCACCGTCGCGCTGTTTATCCTCTACCCGTTGTTGCCAACCCGCCGCCTGGTGGGCACGGAAATCGCTCACGCCGTGCCCCTGACCCTGGTCGCCGGCCTGGGCCATGCGAGCATGGGCAACATGGATTGGCATGTTTTGGGTTATCTGCTGGTCGGTTCGCTGCCGGGCATTTACCTGGGCAGCCACCTGACCGGGCGTATCTCTGACGAACTGCTGCGTCCTTGCCTGGCGACGATGCTGGTGCTGATCGGATACAAGCTGGCCTTTTAAGCCGGTAACGGTTGCAGAAACAAACCACCTCCTGCACCGGATAGGTGCTACGGTGGAAAGCCAGCCCTCATTCATCACTGAATGACCTCTCGGCATTCCCCGTGATCGACAAGAGGTGGCCCGTGTACACGCTCAGCACCGACTATCAAAACGAAGCCGAGTATTGTTTCGACACACTGTCGTGACTGCCCTGCCCAAAGACCTGCCGCTGATCCTCAGCGAGCTGCGCATCGCGACCACCCTGCAACATCAGGGGCTGGAAAAACGCATCCCGTTCCTCACCGCTGACCTGCTGCTCTACACCCGGCTGATCAAGGCCTATTACGGCTTCTATCGACCGTTGGAAAACCGGTTGTTCCAGGTGGCGATGAGCATTCCCGATCTGGACTGGCTGATTCGCAGCAAGACGCCGTCACTGGAGGCCGACCTGTACGCCCTGGGGCTGGACGCTGCCGCCATCGACGCCATTCCCCTGTGCCGGTTTTCCCTCCAGACCCGTTCCGTTGCCAGCGTGCTGGGCGTGTTGTACGTGCTGGAAGGCGCAACGCTGGGCGGTCAATCGGTGCGCAGCAAGCTGTACGTGCGCCTGGGCGTCGATGAACGCAACGGCGGGCGATTTCTGGCGGTGTACGGCACCGCAACCTTGTTGATGTGGCGTGGTTTTTTGGCGTGTCTGTATCAGGTGCGTCAGCCTGCTCAACGGGCGCAGTCGGTGGCAGCGGCTCAAGCCACCTTCAGGGCATTCGAAGGCTGGCTCGAGCATTGCGAGGTATTGCCTTGAACCGACTCAGCGAAGAACAACTTGAAGCCGCGCTCGCCGACTGTGCCAGTGAAGCAATCCGCATTCCGGGGTCAATCCAACCGCACGGTGTGCTATTGGCCATGAGTGAGCCGGGGCTGATCATCCGGCAGATCAGCCGCAATTGTGCGTCGTTGCTCGGTTGGACGGCGGGCGCTTTGTTGCAGCAACCTTTGCAGGTGCTGGCGGGAGCCACGACGACAGAGCTGATTCGCCGAGCGTTAGAAGCGGATGATCTGGAAGACGCCAACCCCTTGCTGCTGGAGATCAACGCACAGCGTTTCAACGGATCGCTCAGTCGTCATGACGGCATGCTGATGCTTGAACTGGAACCGGTGCAGGACGCGATTCAGGACAACAGCGCCATCCTGTTGCGGGCGCTGCGGCGGATGCAGGCAGCCACCACCCTCGACGCCTTGTACAGCGTCAGTGTCGATGAAATCCGCCGCCTCACCGGTTTTGACCGGGTGATGATTTATCGCTTTCAACCGGCAGGGCATGGGCAAGTCCTCAGCGAGTCGCTGGGCGGGAATCTGCCCGGTTACCTGGGCCAGTGTTTCCCGGCTTCGGACATTCCAGCGCAGGCTAGAGAACTGTATCGGCTGAACTGGATCCGGGTGATCCCGGATGCGCACTATGTGCCGGTGCCGATTGTTCCGCTGTTACGCCCCGATACTGGACAACCGCTGGACTTGGGGTTTTCGGTATTGCGCAGCGTGTCGCCGGTGCACTGCCAGTATCTGGAGAACATGGGGGTGCGGGCGGCAATGAGCCTATCGCTGTTGGAGGACGAACAGCTTTGGGGGCTGATCACCTGCGCCCACCCGGAACCGCTGCTGGTCAGTCATACGCTGCGTACGATGTGCGCCGCCATCGCGCAGCTGCTCAGCGTACAAATCTGCGCGTTGCAGACCCGCGACGAACAGCATCAACGAGCGCAGAAATTCCGCCTGATCGGAGAGCTGACCCACGCCATGCAGCAAGCCGAGCGCGATGTGCTGGACGGTCTGCTCGCTCACCCGCAGCAACTGCTGGAGCTGACTGCGGCAGGTGGTGTGGCGGTGCTGATTGAAGATCGCTTGCAGTTGTTCGGCGAGTGTCCGAGCGTCGAACAGGTGCGCGCTCTGCACCTGTGGGTTCGGGAGCAGTGCCTGGAAAAAGGCGAACCCTTGCTGACCAATCACCTGCAAAGTCTGCACGGCGTCAGTGCGCTCTACAGCGACGTAGCCAGTGGATTGCTGGCCTTCGTGCTGCCCAAGCCAGTGGACAACGCGGTCATGTGGTTTCGCCCGCAGTTACGTTCGAGCATGAAGTGGAGTGGCAACCCCGATGAACATTTCACTGTTGACGACAACGTCGGTAGCGCACTACGACCGCGCACGTCTTTTGCCCTTTGGGAACAACGGGTGGAGGGCAGGGCGCGGGAGTGGAGCGAGGCGGATGAGTATGCAGTCAAAGAGTTGCGCCGCCGTGCGATTGAAAACGATCTGGCCCGCCAGGTCCGTCGCGAACATGAAGCCGTCCGCGTGCGCGATGAACTGGTGGCGGTGGTTTCCCATGATCTGCGCAACCCGATGTCGATCATCATCATGCAGTGCGGAATGATGCAGCGCCTGGTCGCCAGGGATGAGGGCAAGAATACCGTGCGACTGAGCGCGGCGTTGGGCACCGTAGAAGACGCGACGGGGCGAATGAACGCGCTGATCGCCGATCTGCTGGACAAGTCGAAACTCGATGCCGGCCAGTACCCGCTCGAATGCAAACCGCTGGATGTCGTCGATTTGCTGCAAAAGGCCTGCGCATTGTTGGTGACCCTCACGTCCGACAAAAACATCCAACTCAATTGCACCAGCTCCGCTGGGTTGAGCATCGAAGCCGATCCCCTGCGAATGTTCCAGGTGCTGTCGAACCTGTTGGGCAACGCCATCAAATTCACCCCGTCCGGCGGACGAATCGATCTTGACGCCTGGGAGGTGGACGGCAAGGTACTGGTTTCGGTACGTGACAACGGCGGCGGGATTCAGGCCAGGCATATGCCACATATTTTCGAGCGTTACTGGACGATTCGCGAAGGCAACCCGAATGGCAGCGGCCTGGGTTTGTATATCTGTCGCAGCATCGTGCAGGCCCACGGTGGTGAGCTTTGGGCGCAAAGCGAACCCGGAGAGGGAAGCGTGTTTACCTTTTCCATCCCCGCATTGGCAGCGCCGCTCCGGTAGTTCTTTGTAATGCTTTGAGATGAGCTCAGCCTGTTGCGCAATGACCGCCCTGACCTAAGCTTGGGGCAAGGCGAACACATTTGCGGAGCGTCACCCGGAACAATCGCCGCGATGCGCAATCATTAGAGCGTGGATATCAAAAGGAGATGCGCATGCTCATCAGGTCACTGACCCTGGCTACCTTGCTGGCTGTCGTTAGCCCCCTGTTCGCCGCCGATGGCGATTCACCGCTGGACATGGACAAGGGCAGGGCGCGGCCACTGATCGTCATCGCTCCCAGCACGGTCGACCCGACGTGGGTCAGCCTCAAAAAATCGCTGGAAGAGCCGGACAACAAGAAAGCGTTCACCGACAGAAACATGGTGCTGTACACCGTGCTCAACCTGATGGGCCAGCGTGAGGGCAAAGACCTGGGGCCGCAGGACACGGCGGCATTGATCCGCTCGCTGAAGTTGGGTGCGGGGTCGAAGAGCAAAGTGATTCTGGTGGGCAAGGACGGCGAAAAGAAACTTGAGCAGTCAGGGCCCGTCGAGCTGAAAGAAGTGTTCGCCGCTGTCGATCAACTGCCGGCAGCCGAGAAGGACGCACCGCCGCCAACGGTCGTACCCGCCGCGACAGCCGAGCCGGCCGCCAAGGGCGCCAAAAGTACGAAACCTGCAAAGCCGGGCAAACCCGTCAAACCGCCGGAAATGCCGGATGATTGATTGAACACGGAATCTCTCTAGTGAGTTCCTTTGTGGCGAGGGAGCTTGCTCCCGCTCGGCTGCGCAGCAGTCGCCAGCTGATAGCGACATCTTCACCGGATCGGGGCTGCTTCGCAGCCCAACGGGAGCAAGCTCCCTCGCCACAAGTCACGGGTGAGTTTTATTGGGGCAGGGCGCTCAATATTGTGTGAGCGATTTTGACCCGCTCCGCAATCGGGTAGTTTTTGTTGGCCAGGATCACGATACCGATGTCTCGCGATGGCACGTACGCCACATAGGCACCGAAACCACCCGTAGAGCCGGTTTTATTGACCAGCACGTTTTCCGTTTGAGGTCTTGGCGGGCTCAGCCACTTTACTTTATGAGCCTCCATGACCATCTGCGATGAGTTGCCGGCGAGCAATTGATCGAGGGTGACCGGATAGTGGTAGAACTCCCAACCCAGGCCCTGGGTCATGTTGCCCACGGTGTAATAACCCGTGTGTGTGATGGCGATGGCTTGCTGCAACGGTTTTTCCAGTGGCGCCGGTTTCATGTTCGCCTCGACGTAGCGAATCATATCCGCGGCGCTGGTTTTCACTCCGTACGCCTCTGAGTCCAGCGCTCCCGGCCCGACTCGCACCGGTTTGTCATCCTTGTTATAGCCCTGGGCATACAGCGCCATTTGATCCTGCGGCACTTTCAGGAACGTGTGTTTCAGCCCGAGTTTTGGCAGCAGGGTCTTTTCCATCACCTCATCAAACGGCGCGCCCATGCTCTTGGCGGCCAGATAGCCGAACAATCCCAGGCTGGGGTTCGAATATTGCCGATGGGTCCCGGCGGCATAGACCGGTTTCCACTGTTGGAAATAACCGAGCATCTTGTCCGGAGCATCGGCACTTTCAGGGAATTGCAGCGGCAGGCCACCGGCGCTGTACGTGCCCAGTTGCAATACGTTGATGCTGTCGAATGCGCTGCCACGCAGTTCCGGCAGGACTTGGCTGGCCGTGTCCGACAGGGACAGTTTGCCGCTGGCCACGGCGTAGCCGGCGAGGGTGGCGGTAAAGGTTTTGCTCAGTGAACCGATTTCGAACAGGGTGTTTTGCGTGACGGGTTGTCGGGTTTCTTTCGATGTCACCCCGTAGTTGAAGTAGTACTGCTTGCCATTGATGGTCACGGCCACCGCCAGGCCGGGGATGCCTTGTGCTTGCATGACTGGTCGCACGGCGTCGTTCACAAGCGTCTCAATCGGCTCCTGCGCAGCACTTTGGCCTGTGGCGAATATCGCTACGCACACCGCAAGGCGCTTGAGGCGGGTGAGTGTGATGTTGTCGGTCATTGGCAGTGTCCCAGCATTTTTAAAGGTGCCAAATGTAGACAATCCGACGGTGATCGACAAATAACGAGGGCAGAAACCTCTGTGGGAGCGAGCCTGCTCGTGATGCGGTTTATCAGCCACCCTTTTTGCCGGATGTGCTGCCGTCATCGCGAGCAGGCTCGCTCCCACAGGGGGATTGCGTTGTCTTCCGGATTATTCGCGCACCAGGCACGGACACTTGTTATCGAACTTCCATCCCGGGATCAAAAACTGCATCGCCACGCTGTCATCCCGCGCGCCCAGTCCCATGCCTTTGTACAGTTCATGGGCCTTGGCCACTTGATCCATGTCCAGTTCGATACCCAGCCCCGCTTTCTGCGGCACTTGCACACAGCCGTCGACGATTTGCAGCGGTGCCTTGGTCAGGCGCTGGCCGTCCTGCCAGATCCAGTGGGTGTCGATGGCGGTGATTTCACCCGGTGCGGCCGCCGCGACGTGGGTGAACATCGCCAGGGAGATATCGAAGTGGTTGTTGGAGTGCGAGCCCCAGGTCAGGCCCCATTCGTGGCACATCTGCGCCACGCGCACCGAGCCTTGCATCGTCCAGAAGTGCGGGTCGGCCAAGGGAATGTCTACCGATTGCAACTGGATCGCGTGGCCCATCTCGCGCCAGTCGGTGGCGATCATGTTGGTCGCGGTTTTCAGGCCCGTAGCACGGCGAAATTCAGCCATGACTTCGCGGCCCGAGTAACCGTTTTCCGCACCGCACGGGTCTTCGGCGTAGGCCAATACATTGTGCTGATCGCGGCACAAGCGGATGGCTTCCTTGAGTGACCAGGCCCCATTCGGATCGAGGGTAATGCGCGCGTCTGGGAAACGTTCGGCCAGGGCGGTGACCGCTTCGATCTCCGCATCGCCGCTGAGCACGCCGCCCTTGAGTTTGAAGTCCTTGAAACCGTACTTCGAATGCGCCGCTTCGGCCAGGCGCACTACAGCCTCGGTGGTCATGGCTTTTTCGTGACGCACGCGGAACCAGTCGTTGTCGGCGTCCGGCTCGCTGCGGTAGCCGAGGTCGGTCTGGTTACGGTCACCGACATAGAACAGATAACCGAGCATCTTCACTTCATCACGCTGCTGGCCCTCGCCGAGCAGGGCGGCAACGGGCACGTCCAGATGCTGGCCGAGCAGGTCGAGCAACGCCGCTTCCAGTCCAGTGACGGCATGGATGGTGATGCGCAGGTCGAAGGTTTGCAGGCCGCGGCCGCCGGCATCGCGGTCGGCGAAGGTCTGCCGTACCTGGTTGAGGATCTTCTGAAAAGAGCCGATCGGGCTTCCAACCACCAGGCTGCGCGCGTCTTCGAGGGTCTGGCGAATACGCTCGCCACCCGGCACTTCGCCGACGCCGGTGTGGCCGGCGTTGTCCTGGAGGATCACGATGTTGCGGGTGAAAAACGGGCCGTGGGCGCCGCTGAGGTTCAGCAGCATGCCATCGTGGCCGGCCACCGGAACAACTTGCATGCTGGTGATGATCGGGGCTTTGGCGGTGTCTTGTGCGCTCATTTTTTTATCCTTTCAGGCGTGTCGAGGGGCAGTTTCAGCCGATTCGACGGCAGGTGCGGTTTTAGGCTTGTTGCGCGCGGCGAAGACAATGATCGCGGCGATGATCGAAGTGGCGGCCAGGCCATACAGCCCGCCCTGAATCGAACCGGTGCGTTCTTCCAGCAGGCCGAACGTGGTCGGTGCGACGAAACCGCCGAGGTTGCCCACCGAGTTGATCAGCGCGATGACGCCTGCGGCGATGCGCGCATCCAGATACGCTTGGGGAATCGGCCAGAACAGCGACGACGCCGATTTGAAACCCAGCGCAGCAAAGCAGATCGCAACGAAAGCGAAGATCGGCCCGCCGGTAGTGGACATGAACATGCCCGCAGCGGCGATCAAGAGCGCGGCGGCGACCCAGGCTTGCTGGTGTTTCCACTTGGCCGACAGCGAAGCGAAGGCGTACATGCCGACGATCGACAGCAGCCATGGAATCGAGTTGAACATCCCCACCTGGAAGTCGCTCAGATCACCCATTTTCTTGATGATGCTCGGTAACCAGAACGTCGCGGCATAGATGGTCAGCTGGATGAAGAAATAGATCACGCAGAACAAAATGATCTGCCGGTCCTTGAGCAGTTTGCCCAGCGACGGTTTGATCGGCGTAGCAGCTTCGCGGGCCAGTTGTTCATCGTCGATGGCCTTGACCAGTGCGTCCTGCTCATCGCGGGTCAGCCATTTGGCGTCGTGTGGTTTGGAGTCCAGCCAGAACCAGACAAAGGCGCACAAACCCACCGAGAACATACCCTCGATGAAGTACATCCATTGCCAACCGTGCATACCAAAACCGCTGATTTGCAGGAGCAAGCCAGACAGCGGGCCGGAGATCAGCGAAGCAATCGCCGAACCGCTGAGGAAAATCGCAATGGCCTTGCCACGCTCTACGCCGGGCAACCAGCGGGTGAAGTAGTAGATCACACCGGGGAAGAACCCGGCCTCCGCTACGCCGAGCAGAAAACGCAAGATATAGAAGTGGGTTTCGTTCTGGATGAACGCCATGCCCGCCGCGACGAGACCCCAGGTCAGCATGATGCGGGTCAGCCAGATACGTGCGCCGACTTTTTGCAGAAGGATGTTGGAAGGCACTTCGAACAGTGCGTAGCCGATGAAGAACAGACCGGCACCGAGGCCGTAGGCGGCGGCGCCAATGCCCAGGTCGTGCTCCATGTGGGCGCGGACGAAACCGATGTTCACGCGGTCAATGTAATTGACGATGAACATGATGACGAATAGCGGCAGGACGTGACGTTTGACTTTCGAGATCGCGGATTTCAGGACCGAATCGGCACCATTGTCCATCCCGTTGACGGATGTATTCACTGCATTTTCTCCCACTCGTTGTTTTTATGCGGGGTGTAACGATGCTGCGTTGTTGATAGACATCATACAACTTGATTTTTTTATCCTGCAACCCTGTTTGTTCAACGGCGTCGGGATTTTTCGACGTTATTTATTGTTTTTTTATAGTCAGCGGTTGCGTTTTTTGTGCTGAAAACCTCTATTTGTTGAGTGTTGTCATACAAGTTGTGCGATTTCTTATGACGATTCCCGCGGAGCGCAGTGCTAGGATTCGATAGCCAAGTTTTTCGGACTCCCTTCATGCAAGAAGATCTCGACGCACCTGCGCGCAAGCGCAGCCACAATCTGGCCCATGACTTGGTGACCAAGCTGACCCAAAGCATCCTGCTCGGTCAGATGTTGCCCGGCGACAAGTTGCCGTCGGAAAACACGATTGTTCAGGAGCACGGGGTCAGTCGCACGGTGGTCCGTGAGGCCATCTCGAAGTTGCAGGCATCCGGTTTGGTGGAAACCCGTCACGGCATCGGCACGTTTGTCATTGAGCGTGCGCCGGAGCAGGGCTTGCGACTGAACGTCGATACCGCGCTGGGGGTGCGCAGCATCCTGGAGTTGCGCATGGGCCTGGAAACCCAGGCCGCGGCGCTGGCTGCCGTGCGCCGTAGTGATCAACAGTTGGCGCAGATGCGCCAGGCGCTCGACGACTATCAAGACCTGCTGGCCAACAATGACAGTTGCGTCGAGGCCGACCGGCGCTTTCATCTACTGATTGCCGAAGCCACCGGCAATGTGTGCTTCAGCGAAATCATGCAGCACCTGGGCAGCGCCATGATTCCACGAACCCGGGTCAACGCCACCGAGCGTGGGGCGGTGGATTTGAGCAAGCTCGGGCAGTTGGCCAACCTCGAACACGAGGCGATTCTCAACGCCATCAAGCGCCAGGACCCGGACGCGGCGCGGGCGGCGATGTGGTTGCACCTGACTAACAGCCGGGACAGGTTTTCGCCCGGTTGAGAGGCAGATACCGAGTCATCGTTCATCGCGGGCAAGCCCGCTCCCACAAGGATTGAGGTTGTTCACATATTCTGTGTACATCCTCGGACCCTGTGGGAGCGGGCAAGCCCGCGATGTCGTCAGATGCCTAAACTCAAACTGCTGATCAAGCCCGCGCTACCCGAACCACCGCTCTGCGCTCCAGATTCAACGCCAGCACACTGATCAATACGATCACCGCACCCACGCCCACCATCAACGTCGGCCTTTCGCCGAGGGCAAAGGACGCGATGACCATCGCCGTCGGCGGCACCAGATACAACGTCATCGTCGCCCGGCTCAGGTCAACATGCGCCAGTACATAGGCCCACGCCAGATACGCCAGCGCACTCGGAAAAATCCCCAAGGCAAACACCGCGAGCTGCACCCGCAGCGGCGCATTCATCGCCTGATCCACCAACCCCGGCAGGAACACCAACAACAGCAACGTCCCGGACCAGACCGTGTAGCACACCAGCGTCAGCCCGTCGTAACGTCCGGTGTGATGCTTTTGCAGCGCAAAGTAGAGACTCCAGGACAGCGCCGCCAGCAGGATCAGCAAGCCGTGGGCATCGATACTGCCGAGGCCGTGATCGCCCGCCACGACAATCACCACGCCGATCAGCCCCAGTAGCACGCAACCCCAGCGCCAAACGCTGACTCGATCCTTGAACACGAAACGCGCCAGCAACGTGCTGAACAGAGGCGTCGTCTGCGCCAACACGCTGGACGCTCCGGCGCTGACGCCTTGTTGACCGAAGTTGATTGCCACGTGATGCAGGCTCACCGCAAAGAAACCCAGCCCGAACAGCAATGGCAAGTCGCAAAGTTTTGGCAGGCGAATGCCTTTGAGAAGTGCGACCACCGCCATGAACGCCGACGCCAGCAAGAAGCGCAGCAATGCCAGGTGTACCGGGTCGTAAGCCTGCAAACCGATGTGAATCCCGCTCGGTGAGTAAGCCCAGCAGGCCACGACAAAAGCCATGGCGAGGATAATTTTCAGCGGGGAACCGGGGGAGGGCGTGAGCGAATTCATGGTGTGCACCGATAGGCATTTGCATGAATTATCAGAACTCGGATCGTTCGCTACAACTGACTTATACTGCGCTAACTGTTCACTTTGGGTGATGTATGGAGTTGGCACAAATTCGTATGTTCAAGACCGTCGCCGAGGTCGGCAGCATCGCCCGCGCGGCCGAAATGCTGCATTGCGTGCCGTCGAACATCACGGCGCGGATCAAGTCATTGGAGGCGGAGTTGGGCGTCGCGCTGTTTCTGCGCGAGGGTCGTGGGTTGCGCATCAGTCCGTCGGGGCAGACCTTCCTGGCCTACGCGTCGAAAATCCTCTCCCTGACCGCCGAGGCCAAACGCGCGGTTGACCCGGCAGCCGAGCCGTCCGGGCCTTTGCGCATTGGCGCCATCGAATCTTCGGCCACCGGTCGTTTGCCGCGTTTGCTGGCCAAGTTCCACAAGCGATTCCCGGCCGTGGCGCTTGAGCTGACCACGGGCACTTGGGGCCAGTTGCTTGATGACACGCTCAATCACCGACTCGACGGCGCGATCGTCGCGGTGGATGTCGAGCGCTCGCACCTCAAGCGCACGCCGATGTACCGCGAAGACCTGCTGCTGATTGCCTCGACGTCGTTGGGGCCGGTGCGTGACATGGCGGACTTGCACGACAAGACCGTGTTCATGTGGCCCCAGGGTTGCCCGTACCGTGCGGCGCTGGAGCATTGGTTGTTGCGCCAGGGGCAGGCGTTGCCGATTGTCAGCCTGGCCAGTTACGGCGCGATTGTCGGCTGCGTCAGCGCCGGGGCGGGCGTGGCGTTGGTGCCCAAAGGCGTGTTCGATCAATACGCCAAGGGCGCCGGTTGCGTGGGTTATGAGTTTCCCGAACTGACGGCCATCGAAAACTTGTTCTACTGGCACGAAAACGCCGGGGTGCACCCGGCGCGAGAGGCGTTTGTGGAAATGTTGCGCGAAGAGTTTGCGTAATCAACTGGAGAACGCTTGTCTTTGTGGCGAGGGAGCTTGCACCCGCTCGGCCGCGAAGCACCCGCAAAATCTGTGATACGAAGCGTGATTTTGGGGCCGCTTCGCAGCCCAGCGGGAGCGAGCTCCCTCGCCACGGGAATCAAGTGTTGGCAAAATTTTGCGTTTCAGCCGTGAAAGCGGATTGATCAGGTCACACCGACATCCCGCATCAGCAGGCCAAACTCAAGGTCCACCGCATCCGGAATCGGCAGATACACCGTATGCCCATCCCCCGGCGCGACTTCGATCGATTCGCCGCGGATGTTTTGCAACTGGTGCAGATCGAAGTGGAAGTTGCCCTTGGGGGTCATCAGTTCCAGGTGATCGCCCAGTTCAAAGCGGTTTATCACCTTCACTTGCGCCAACCGGTCACGCCGCTCCCCCGTCAATTCACCGACAAACTGCTGCCGCTCCGAGACCGAGCTGCCGTTCTGGTAATTCTGGTATTCGTCATGCACATGCCGGCGCAAAAAACCTTCGGTGTAGCCGCGCTGAGCGAGGGATTCCAGATCGGTCATCAGGCTGCGGTCGAACTCGCGACCAGCCACCGCATCGTCGATGGCCCGACGGTAAACCTGGGTGGTCCGCGCGCAATAAAAATGCGATTTGGTCCGGCCTTCGATCTTCAAGGAATGCACGCCCATCTGCGTCAGGCGCTCGACATGCTGCACGGCGCGCAGGTCCTTGGCGTTCATGATGTAAGTGCCGTGCTCGTCTTCGAAGGCTGGCATCAGTTCATCGGGGCGATTGGCTTCCTGCAACAGAAACACTTGCTCGGTGGGTGCACCGATGCCCAGGGTCGGTTCTGGCTGAAACTGTTGGACGATCTCGCCCAGCTGATTTTCCGTGGCGGGTTGCGCTGAATACTTCCAGCGGCAGGCGTTGGTGCAACTGCCTTGATTGGCGTCGCGTTTGTTCATGTAGCCCGAGAGCAGGCAGCGGCCGGAGTAGGCCATGCACAACGCGCCGTGGACGAACACCTCCAGCTCCATCGCCGGAACCTGTTGGCGGATCTCGGCGATTTCTTCCAGCGACAGTTCCCGCGACAGGATGATCCGGCTCAAGCCCTGTTGCTGCCAGAACTCGACGCTCGCCCAGTTCACCGTGTTGGCCTGCACCGAAAGATGAATCGGCATCTGCGGGAAGTGCCGGCACACCAGCATGATCAGGCCGGGGTCGGACATAATCAGCGCATCCGGCGCCATGGCGATGACGGGCGCGAGATCCTTGAGGAAGGTCTTGAGCTTGGCGTTGTGCGGGGCGATGTTGACCACGACATAAAAGCGCTTGCCCTGGGCCTGAGCCTCGCGAATGCCGAGGGCCAGGTTGGCGTGATCGAATTCGTTATTGCGCACTCGCAGGCTGTAGCGCGGCTGGCCGGCGTATACGGCATCGGCGCCATAGGCGAAGGCATAACGCATGTTTTTCAGGGTGCCCGCGGGGGCGAGCAGTTCCGGAGCAATGAGGTTCATGGTGGCGTCGTTCGCAAAAGCTGCGGAGGGTAAACGCCTTGTCCCGAAGGTTTATTGATCTGGATCTATGCTTGATGAACAAACGGATGGCACTCGCGCGAGCCGTAGCGGCCTAAGCATCAGGACGCAACATTGCGTTCCGACGGACTGACACGGATCGGACATGAACGAAGAGACACTACAAGACAAATCGTTGGCGGTTTTACTGGGGCTGGTGAGCATCGCTTTCATCTGGATTCTGCTGCCATTTTACGGCGCGGTGTTCTGGGCGGTGATCCTCGGCATTCTCTTCGCGCCGTTGCAGCGCCGGATGCAATTGAAGTTCGGCTGGCAGCGCAATGTCACCTCGTTACTGACCCTGGCTATCTGCCTGGTGATCGCGATCCTGCCGGTGATCATCCTCAGTTTTTTGCTGGTTCAGGAAGGGGCGACACTATACAAAAGCATCGAAAGCGGCGAACTGGACATCGCCGGGTATGTGACGCACTTCAAACACAGCTTGCCGACCTACTTTCAGCATTTGCTGGATCGGTTCGGGGTGGGGGAGCTGGACGGGCTGCGGGAGAAAATCATCAAGAGTGCGGTGACGGGCAATGAGTTTGTCGCCACCCAGGTCTTCAGTGTCGGCCAGGGTACGTTCGATTTTGTGGTGAGCTTTTTCATCATGCTTTACCTGCTGTTCTTTTTTCTGCGGGATGGCGCCGAACTGGCCCGTAAAGTTCGCTCCGCCGTACCGCTTCAGGAACATCAGAAACGCCGCTTGCAGCTCAAATTCAATCGCGTAGTGCGGGCGACGGTGAAAGGCAACCTGCTGGTGGCTATCACACAAGGCGCGCTGGGTGGTTTGATGTTCTGGTTTCTGGATATCCCGAGCGCATTGCTCTGGGCGGTGCTGATGGCGTTTCTATCGCTGCTGCCAGCGGTGGGGGCGGGGATTGTCTGGGCGCCGGTGGCGGCGTTTTTCCTGTTCACCGGGGCGATCTGGCAAGGTGTGGTGCTGGGGCTTTTCGGGGTTTTCGTGATCGGCCTGGTGGACAACGTGTTGCGACCGATCCTGGTGGGCAAGGACACGAAGATGCCGGACTATCTGATCCTGATCTCGACCCTTGGTGGCCTGGCGGTTTTCGGCCTCAATGGCTTTGTGATCGGGCCGCTGATTGCCGCGTTGTTCATGTCGAGCTGGGCGATTTTCATCGAAACCAAACCGCGGGTTCAGCTGCCTTAGGCGCTGAGCTTGGCTGTCTGGGCTGTGCTGACACGCTGTGACATTTCCCGGGCGGCTGGCAACGAGGTGAGCGGACCGCTGATGGGTTCGCCGTCCAGTACCAGGTACCAACAGGCAAGCAATCCCGACTCTCTGAGCGCAGCGGGAACGGCGCTGCCGATAACGGACATGATCTGAACTTGAGACATCATAAGGACCTCCATCGATCTATGGAGCTACCTTACGGGGCGAGCGATTTTTCGGACAATCAACCTTTTCGATAGTGGTCATTGACGCCGTTGAGGCCAGATGACCGCTCGTCGCTCAGTCAACCACCTGATCAAGCATCTGAACCACTTCCTGCTCATTGAGCAGGCCTTTGCGCACCAGGTTCTGAGTCAGCAACGAAAGAAACTTGGCGCTGCGATGACCTTCCAGGTGCTTGAGTTCGGTCAGGGCGTTGTACACCTTGCTCGACGTGCACAGGCCGACTATGCGGTGCGGGTTTTGTGTGGGCATGAGGTCGTCCTTGTTGTTATCAACCTGTTGTTTGCGGACAGGCCCAAGCTTGCGGACCTGACATGACATAAATATGACCGTTGGCTGCCGCAAGGCAGAAACAGTGTCGGGACAATCTTGCCCATTTATGCATTGCCTGCTGTCCCCAGAGCGACCTCGGCGAAATGTATTCAGACCAGGACTCCCAAATGCCCGTACAGAGCGAGCCGATAATCGACATGACTCAAGTGACCCGTACATTCTCGGCATGGCTGGCCATGCCATGACAACCGCACGCCAGTCGATGGCCCTGCAGTACGACAGGAATACCGTTCAGTCGCCGATGCGGATGTCCCTCGACAAAAGCAAATTCGCCCAGATGAAGCGGGCACTTGGCCTTGTCGCCCAACACCGCCGGTGTTCTCCCATTGAGGGTGTGCGTGCCTTCAAGCTGGCAGGAAACCACGGTGCCGTTGCTGCTGGTGGCATCCCCTAAGCAGACAGGATGACTCATGGTCTGGCTACTCCTCCGTTAGGGGAACCGAACTTGAACGGGTCGGCACCACGGTTCTCGCGGTTCTTCTCTTTGCGCGCCGCGTCCGGTGGGCGGATCATTTGTACCGTGGCTGCCGTCTGCACCGGCGTAAACCACCGCACTGGTTCCACCGTCGAGGTAGCTGGCGATGGTGGCCAGGTTGATTTCCACCAGTGCGCTGCTGACCCCGGTATTGCCCAGGCGTCGTCCGATGTTGTAACCCTCGTCGACATTGCCCGGGTCGATACCATGGCCGTCGGTATTCAGGCTGTGCAAGGCGTTGGTCAGGGCGAACTCTGCTTCCTGGTTGTCAGTGGTGTCATAGAATACCCGCACCGGTTTCTGCCCTTCGGGCAAGGTACCCAGAGCCTGTAACCAGCCTGCCTGCAGCGCCCTGGCCTGCAACGCCGGTTTTAGCCGTTTGCCGTTTTCATCCTGCATCGAGACCTTGATCGGGCGGTGCAAGTAACCCAGCACCGGCGCGGCGTCGAACTCTTTGACCTGGTGCTGGGCCCAGCGGATGGGCAGCCAGGGCGAGGGTTGGAATTCTCCTGGTCCGCGGTTGCTGATGGTTTTCCAGAGGGCGGGGAGTTGGGATTGCCAGTAGGCGGTGGACATGGTGCCGGGGCCATAGGGATGCTTAATACCCTCGGCGCGCTTGCCTTCTTCATATACTTTTCTGAACTTAGGCGAGTGTTCCCAATAAAACGCCCATAGCTTGCCCAAATCAGTACTTTTGTTCTGATTGTCCTCACGCTCGTGGGTGGCATAGCGGCGAATATACCGATCCACCCGATCCGATCGGGTGACCAGCAACCCGGTCATGCTTTCGTATATCGTCGGGACGACTTGGTTGTTCTGTAACCCGGGAGTGCCTGCGACCCGCAAACCGTCTCGCGTGACGTCGCCATCCTCGCTCACAATCAAGGCCTGGGGCACTTCGGGGTTGTCATCAAAGAACTGGAACAATCGCTCGATCATGCCCTGAGCATGGGTTGTGTTTTCGGCGTCCTGCCACAAAAACAGCGTGACCCCGAGTGTGGCGGCATTGCGACCGTTAAGAATGTTACTCGCAGCCCCTGTATCTGACGGTTGCTTGGGCGGCGCGATGGAAAACACAGGGATTGGCCAATACGCTACTGATTCGCCTGCCGAATGTTTGAAGGCAACGCGGATTTTGATATCCCTACTGATCATTCTGAAGTCCAGCGAGTCCGTGTAATCCTTGGGATCTCTTGAGTAAATCGAAGCAAAGTTATTGTTTTTATTCTTGATGGACTGCCAGATTTGGGATTGGTGATCCTGGTAAATCCCAAGCCCCACGCCCCGGATTTCCAACGCATAAGTCCGCGCTTGCGTGGCCTGCTGCTCGGCGATTTGCGCCATGACGTTGGCTTTGTAAGCGGCAGTATCGGGTTCATGTCACGCAGTACCATGTTAAGTTCCTGTGCGTTGGGGCGATTCATGTTCTAGGTGCGCCACCGCTAGGGGAGCCGAACTTGAACGGGTCGGCGCCACGGTTCTCGCTGTTCTTCTCTTTGCGCGCCGCGTCCGGTGGGCGGATCATTTGTACCGTCAGGCTGCCGTCTGCACCGGCGTAAACCACCGCACTGGTTCCACCGTCGAGGTAGCTGGCGATGGTGGCCAGGTTGATTTCCACCAGCGCGCTGCTGACCCCGGTATTGCCCAAGCGTCGTCCGATGTTGTAACCCTCGTCGACATTTCCCAACTCGATGCCATGGCCGTCTTTATTCAGGCTGTGCAAGGCAAGGGTCAGGGCGATTTCAGCCTCTTGATTATCGGTGGTGTCGTAAAACACGCGCACGGGCTTATCCCCTTCGGGCAAGGTATCCAGCGCCTGCAACCACCCGGCTTGCAGCGCCTTGGCCTGCAATGCCGGTTTGAGCCGTTTGCCGTTTTCATCCTGCATCGAGACCTTGATCGGGCGGTGCAGGTAACCCAGCACCGGTGCGGCGTCGAACTCTTTGACTTGGTGCTGGGCCCAACGGATGGGTAGCCATGGGGAAGGTTCGAACTCTCCGGGGCCGCGGTTGCTGATGGTTTGCCAGAGAGTGGGGAGTTGGGATTGCCAGTAGGCGGTGGATATGGTGGTAGGCGCATAGGGTGCCTCCGCTGCATTGGCACGTGCTGCGGTCTCGTACCAATCAGTAAATGCTCGATCACGGTCCCAATAGAAAGCCCAGAGTTTGCCCAAATCTGTGTTTTTGTTCTGATTGTCCTCAGCCTCATGGGTGGCATAGCGACGAATATACCGATCCACGCGATCCGAACGGGTGACCAGCAACCCGGCCATGCTCTCGTAGACCGTAGGGACGACATGGCCGTTCTGCAATCCCGGGGTTCCTATAACCCGCAATCCGTCTCGCGTGACGTCGCCATCCTCGCTCACAATCAAGGCTTGGGGCACTTCGGGGTTTTCATCAAAGAATTGGAACAATCGCTCGATCATCCCCTGGGCATGGGTTGTGTTTTCTGCGTCTTGCCACAAAAACAGCGTGACTCCGAGCGTGGCGGCGTTGCGCCCGTTGAGAATATTATCCGCAGCTCCTGTATCTGACGGTTGCTTGGGCGGCGCGATGGAAAACACCGGGTTTGGCCAGTACGCTACTGACCCGCTTGCTGAATGCTTGAACGTAACTCGTATATTAATATCCCTCGTGATTTTCCGAGAACTCAAAGAAGAATCGTAATCCTTAGGGTCTCGTGGATAGATTGAAGTGAAGTTGTTGTTCGTTTTTTTTGTTTCTCTCCATATCGATGATTGATGCCAATCATCAACAGCCAGCCCCACCCCCCGAATTTCCAAGGCATAAGTCCGCATTTGGGTGGCCTGCCGCTCGGCGATTTTCGTCTTGACGTCGGCTTTGTAAGCGGCAAGCCCCGCCTTTTCACTGGCCACGGCTTTGCCCCACCAGTGAACGCTGAAGATCAGCAACATCGGGCTCACGATAGCGGCGATCCCCCAGCGCATTACCGGGTTCATGTCACGCAGTTCCATATTGAGTTCCTGTGCCTTGATTTGGACAAGCCAGACGAAGCCGAGCCAAAGGATCAGCAGAACACCGACGATCCAGAGGTAGGGTTTGAGTTTCGGTAAAGTCCGGGTTCGGTGTTGAGGATTGCTCACAAGGCCCCTCCTTTTTTTGAGGCGCCAGCAAGCAGAGAGGGCGGTGTTAGAGAGACCAGGTCGGATGGTGGAAAAGTGCCTTTGTCGTAATACAAATGACTGGCCCTTACTAACAACTGGGCCTCAGCACTAAGTCGTGACCATCCTGGTAATCGTCCGACTTGATCGAATAGTGTTTTGTCCATCTTCCAATCCGCAATCGCCACCAACACCTCACGCATGAACGGATTATCGAGGCAGTGCGCCTGGCCAATGGCAATGTCCATCGCCGTCACCCAACGCTGGTTTTCCGGGCTGCGCAGAAT
>NZ_JAGYGD010000035.1:0-68163 GCF_019947275.1 Pseudomonas sp. GL-RE-29 | reverse complement strand
GCGATGGTGTGTCAGTCACATTGATTTCGACTGACACACCATCGCCAGCAAGCCGGCTCCTACAGGGGATTTACGCAACCCAAGGAGATTTGCGGATGACGTCGACAAAATTCATCGGCTTGAACCCCGGCTCCTGATCCACCAGCACATCCGTCTTCACGTTACCGAACGTGGTCTGCGGACGATGGCGCAAGCCGTCGGCGAAGGCGCAGATGATGCACTCCTTGAACCCTTCGCCCCGTGGATGCGCATGCACCACCGCTTCACGCTGCACGGTGGAAAACGCCGCGTAGTCCATGCCCAGCACGTCCATCTCAACACCGGCGGTCACCAGCGCGACGGTCGGCCGCAAGTGTTGTGGAACGCCCGGCGTAGTGTGCAAAGCAATCGATAGCCAGACCTGCTCGATATCGTCGTCACTAAACCCGAAAGGCTTGAGGAACGCTGCCGCCGCGTTGGCGCCATCGACTTCGAAACGTTCGTTGTCGCTGCGGTAACCTTCCACCAGGCCCAGGTCATGGAACATTGCACCGACATAAAGCAGCTCCGGATTGTAGGCCAGTTGCTTGCGCTCGCCGCTCAGCGCCCCGAACAGGAACACCCGGCGCGAGTGGTGATACAGCAAGTCGGATTCGATGTCGCGGATGTATTCGGTGGTGGCTTTGGCCAGCGCGCTGTCAGGGATTTTGATACCGGCAATGGTGGTGCTCATCGGAGATTCCTCGGGGTGAACGCCGTGGCGGCGCTGAGGAATCCAGTCTGTTCGCCGACCAGAAACCGGACAATCGATCGATGGCTGCGATCCCGGCCAATCCGGGTGCATATTGCGCCAACCTCGCTTGTTGGGACTGGATTGGCTAAGTTGGGTCGTGGCGAATGAGCTCTTGTGGCGAGGTAGCTTGCTCCCGCTGGGCTGCGAAGCGGCCCCAAATTCTGCAATCGAGATCTTCAGGTGCGGCGTGTCCGGAGGTTTTGCGACTGCTGCGCAGCCGAGCGGGAGCAAGCTCCCTCGCCACAGGTACGCGTTATTCCATAAAGGCCTTTCTAACCATGCAGAAAACCGTTGCCATCGTGGTGTTCACCGGCGTCCAGTCGCTGGATGTCACCGGCCCCATGGATGTGTTTTCCGAAGCCAATCGGTTCCTCGACTCCGAGGATCATTATCGGCTTGAGGTCATTGGTGTGCAGCGCGGAACGATGGCGTGTTCCAACGGTTTGTCACTGAACGCCCATCGACATTTCAGTGAAGCATTGCAGGCCTACGACTTGCTGTTGGTGGCGGGTGGCCCGCAGTTGCCGTTCATGGATTTCGGCGCCGCGTTCGATGCCTGGTTGCGCGATGCCTGCGCGCGGGCGCAGCGCTTCGGATCGATCTGTAACGGTGCATTCATGCTGGCGCGGGCGGGATTGCTGGAGGGGCGCACAGTGACCACTCATTGGGGGGATGCGGCGGCACTGGCGGCGTTGTGCCCAATGACGCGAGTCGAGGCTGATCGCTTGTACGTGCAGGACGCCGAGCTCTATACCTCGGCCGGGGTCACGGCGGGGATCGATTTGTCGTTGTTCTTGCTGGGACGCGACCACGGGCCGGAAGTCGCATTGAGCGTGGCCAAGCGACTGGTGGTGTTCACCCAGCGCTCGGGCGGCCAATCACAGTTCAGCCCGTTCCTCACGCCCCATGCCGAGCCGACCTCAGCGGTGGCGATGGTTCAGCACTATGTGTTGGCCAACCTCACCGGCGACCTGACCATCGCTGATCTGGCCAACGCCGCCAACATGAGCGCGCGCAATTTTTCCCGGGTGTTTGCCAAGGAGGCGAAAATCACCCCGGCCGAATTCGTCGAGCGGGCGAGGGTGGATGCGGCGCGGGTGATGCTGGAGAGCACCAGTTCACCGCTGAAGACCGTGGCCTACCAATGTGGCTTTCGCGATGCCCAGCATATGCGCAGTGTGTTCAACCGCAGGCTGGGCGTGACGCCGCAGCAGTTCAGGGTGAATTTTGCGGCGATGGTTTGATCCTGGATTTTGCGTTGGTATTTCGGGCCTCATCGCGGGCAAGCCCGCTCCCACAGGTTTTGGGTTGTTCGTAAAATTGTCGATCTACACCAGTCATTGTGGGAGCGGGCTTGCCCGCGATGAGGCCCTCCCAGTCAATCAGAATTTATGGTTTAGCGCGCCGGCAACAGCTTCAACGTACTGCGCGTATTAGCCGTCACCTCTTCATCATTGAGATGCGCCTGGTAGTAAACCCCTTCGATGTACGCTTCGGACTGATCGTCATAGTGACTGTCAAACGGCACGCCGCTCTGGCCGACCGGGTTGACGGTCAGGCTGTGGGCCGGGTCGGCGAAGTCGATCAGGCGCCGGGTCGATGGACCGTAAGTCACTGGCCATGGTGCCGGGCCAATCTTGGCCGAGAGGTTGTTCGGTACTTCATGAGTGCCGGGCGCCGCGAACGGGCCGACGTTGAAAATCCGCTCCAGCGGTTTTTGCTGCCCCAGCGGATGACCATGGGTCAGCGTGTGCGCCTTGCCCCACTGCCATTGCGCGAAATCTGTACCTAGCGTGGTTTTGAGATGAGCGATGCTGGCCTGCCATGCCGCCTTGACCGTATCGGCTCGGGTTTCCTTGCCGAGGGTGTTGCGGTTATCCCACCACGGAGAATCAGCATTCGCTGCGAGGCGTGGCAGCGCGGCGTCGATCACCCGGGTCGAGAGCAGCGTTTCGAAGAAGTCATTGCCCAACTCATCGTGCATGCTCGCGTCAGCCAGGTTGAACAGGAACTGGTTGAACAGCGTGGCATTGGTGGATTCCAGCGGATAGTCGCCTTTCCACTGGGCCAGTTGCTCCACCAGTTTCAGCTCGTCGGGATCGGTCACGACCGTGCGCAACACCGGCAGCAATGGCGCCAACAGTCGCGGACCATAGGCGGTGGTGGTGCCCAGTTGCAGCTTCTGGCTGGCGTCCAGATCCCACTTGATGTTCTTGTCGCTGAGCTGTTGATTGAGCTGCTGACCACGGTCGGCGAGGTTGTAGTAACCGGGGATTTCCATCCCTGTCGGCGATACCGGCTGGAAGTTGGCCGAGACGATATAGCCCCGCGCCGGGTTCTCTTCCTGCGGGTTGGCGCTGAACGGGTAGAACCCGTCCTTGTCGGCCTCGGCGGTGCTGCCGTCGAGGATGAACCACGGACGCACGCCCGCAGGTCGCTTGGGCAATTGCGCCGCCGCCCACCAGCCGATGTCGCCCTTGGCGTTGGCCCAGACGATGTTCAGGCCGGGCGCCTGGACCTTCGCCGCTGCCGT
Organism: Pseudomonas sp. GL-RE-29; assembly: GCF_019947275.1. Classification (NCBI taxonomy): domain Bacteria; kingdom Pseudomonadati; phylum Pseudomonadota; class Gammaproteobacteria; order Pseudomonadales; family Pseudomonadaceae; genus Pseudomonas; species Pseudomonas sp. GL-RE-29. The sequence continues at coordinate 64,858 of NZ_JAGYGD010000035.1, read as the reverse complement.
GCGAGCCTTGGCCAGGGTGTCGGCGCGGTTGAGCTGGTAGAAGCCTTCGATGATCGGGTTCTGGCTTTCGAGAAAGCCCCACCACATGGCGATCGGCGTCTTGCCAACGCCACTGCCCAGCGCATCGTTGACGATCGGGCCGTGGGGCGACTGGCGCAGCACCAGCGTCACCGGCGCCTGTCCCTTGACCGCGATCTGTTGTTCGCTGGTCACCATGTCCACCCACATGCCGCGATGCCAGACCTGATTGGGATTGTCCGGGTTGACCTTCTCGGCAATCAGGTCGAGGTCGTCGTTCTGGAACATGGTGATGCTCCAGCCGAAGTCGCGGTTCATGCCCAGCGAGGCGAATGGCATCAAGGCCTGATAGTGGCCGTAGAGTTCGAAACCCGGCGCCGAGAGCTGCGCTTCGTACCACACCGACGGCGCGGAAAAGCGGATGTGCGGATCACCGGCCAACAGTGGCTTGCCGCTTTTGGTACGGCTGCCGGCGACGACCCAGGCGTTGCTGCCCTCGAACTGCGGCAGGCCGTTGTCGGCCAGCGCCTGTTCGCTGAGGCGGGCGAGGGCGTTCAGATCCTTCCAGTCGTTGCTGGCCAGAGACAGTGCGGCGCCGCTTTGATGCTTGGCCAGTACGCCTTTGGGTTGCCATTCGAGATCGAAGACGTTCAGGTAGTCCGCGCCCAACTGATCGCGCACAAATGTCAGCAGCGGTTCGGTGCGGAACGCCGCGGCGAAACTGTAGGCCATGTAACCGGCGATGCTGATGGTGTCCTGGGCCGTGAACGGGCGCTTGGGAATGCCCAACACGTCGAACTCTACGGGTTTGGCGTGGGTGTCCTGATACTGGTTGATGCCATCCAGATAGGCTTGCAAGGCGATGAAGGCCGGCGATTGCTGGTCCAGTTTCGCCAGATAGGTTTCGGCACGTTCGCGGATCCGCAGGCTGCGCATCAGCTTGTCGGTGTCGAGCAGTTTCGGGCCCAGCACCTCGGCCAGTTCGCCCCGGGCGAGGCGGCGCAGGACTTCCATCTGGAACAGCCGGTCCTGGGCGTGGACATAGCCGAGGGCGCGGTACAGGTCGGTTTCGTTTTCGGCGCGGATGTGCGGGATGCCGCGCTCGTCGTAGCGCACGGTGACCGAACCTTGCAGGTGTTGCAGTTCCACCATGCCCTGGCGTGTCGGTTGCTTGCTGTAGACGTACCAGCCGCCTGCTGCGGCGAGCGCGACGATCAGCAAACCGAGAGCGGTCAGGCTACGTTTCATGGTGACTCCTTGTTGTTATAAGTGGCAGCTGTTCCTTGGTGCCACTGTTTAACACGGCGGGTCGATTTGGCCCATCGCCCGTAGGAGGGATTCGTATTGCGAGGTTTTTCCTCAGTCCGGCGTATCGACCGGCCAAGCGCAGTAACAACCCACTGCCAGTGTGTGCGTGGCACTCACTTCACGACCCTCGTTCAACGCTTGCAGTATTGGTTCGATAAAACTGTTACTCGAATTGCAGGTGAGGCCTTCGCTGTACGGTCCGAAGTAGGCCAGTTTGCCATTGCGATCCCAGATCGCCACGGCCGGGCTGGCGGGGATTTGCTCGGCCCCGGGCAGAACAGTGATGCTTTTCAGGTTGCTCAACGTGCTCGGCAATTGGCCGTGGCTGCCAGGTTTTTGCACCGAGTAGAACTCGACGCCTTGCGGCCCGTACTCCTCGACCAGCTCGCCGAGGTGCTGTTGATTGCCGACGTTGCACGGACAGGCCGGGTCCCAGAAATGCACGAGGCGGATGGCGCCGGGGCCGGCGAGTGTGTCGGGCAGGCGCAGCGGGTCGCCGGAGAACACCGCGGTATGCGAACTGAATGCCCGCAGATAGCGCCCTTGAAACCAGTCATAAGCCGCCCACAGCACCGCGACGCATATCAAGGCGAGCAGGCTGACAAACAGGGTGGATCGGACGGGCGAGCGCATGGGTTCACTCCTTGAAAGTCGGCTAGCTTGCCATGCTTGCCGCGACAGATGAATATCGCAGATCCATTAAGTCCGTTTCGCGCTCTGGAATCGTCCATGTCTGCCACCTTCGACCCTGATCATCTGCGCGCCAGCCTTCGGCCATTGGCGCAGGGGCAACCGTTGTCAGCGGAAGCACAGGCGTATCAGCGTTTTTATGGGCTGGATTTTTCGTCTCGCAATGTTCGCAGTGGCCTGGGGCGATTTCAGGTCGACGGTTATGAGGTGGTCAGCCAGGTCTGGTGGCCCGAGCGGGTGAAGGCGACGCTATTTGTGTTCCATGGTTTCTACGATCACACCGGGCTCTACCGGCACGTCATCGAGTGGGCGCTGGACCAGGGTTTTGCGGTGATTGCCTGCGACTTGCCGGGGCATGGTCTGTCCAGTGGCGAGCGGGCGAGCATCAAGGATTTCGCCGAGTATCAGGACACGTTGCAAGGCTTGTTCACGGAAGCGTTGTCTCTTGATCTGCCGCAACCGTGGCACTTGTGCGGGCAGAGCACGGGCGGGGCGATCGTCATCGATCATGTGCTCAATGCCGGGGCGAACAGTCCAGCCCAGGGCCAGGTGATTTTGTTGGCGCCGCTGGTACGACCGCGAGCGTGGGGCTGGTCGCAAATGAGCTATTACCTGCTCAGGCCTTTCGTCAAAGCCATCGCCCGGCGCTTCAGCGAGAACTCCAACGACCCGGATTTTTTGCCGTTCCTGCAAGCCGATCCGTTGCAACCGTTGCGGTTACCGACGGCTTGGGTGGGGGCGTTGGCGCGCTGGATCAAACGCGTCGAGGCCGCGCCGGTCAGCACCCGGCGGCCGCTGATTGTGCAGGGGCAGGCGGACATGACGGTGGATTGGGAGCATAACCTTGAGGTGTTGCGCGGCAAGTTTGATCGCCCGCAAGTGTTGATGCTGCCCGAGGCGCGGCATCATCTGGCGAATGAGGCGCTGGCGTTGCGGGGCGAGTATTTCGGGTTTTTGAGCAAGCGGATCAAGGGGCGGAATCTTTAGCGACCCCTATGGCCCTATCGCGGGCAAGCCCGCTCCCACAGGATTTGCGCAATCTCAACATTGACGCATGCCCTGTGGGAGCGGGCTTGCCCGCGATGGCGATTTATCAGGCGCCACAAATCACTGGGTCAGGTTGGAGGTGCTCTGCCCAACCGCCAACCCCGCCCGAATCGCCGCCAGCGCCGCCTGGTAATACGCCTTGCCCTCGGCCGACTCGGCAAAGGTCGCGAACTCTTCCAGCTCTTCATCCGACAGGTCACGATAGACATACAGCAGCGTGTTGTTCAGATCGCTACCGATCTGCTCCATCAAGCGCTGGCGCTGGCCGTTCAACATGCCTTGCGCCTGACCGGCTCCAAGCAGGCCGGGGATCATCGAACTCAGGCTGTCAGCGGCAACGCCGGCAATCGCCAGGCTGACTTCCGCGCCGGCCTCGCGAGCGGGCAGGGCCTGGGCAAGGTGGCCGATAATCAGCAGACGGCTGTCGCTGGCCGCCATCTTCGGCAAGCCCTTGGCATTTTTCGCCAGCTGATCGCGACGGGTCGCCAGCAATTCAGCGGCAACGATTTTTTTGCCTAACGGGGATTGGAAAAACGCCAGTGCCGGTTTCGGATCGGCAAGATTCTTGCGCAGTTGTGCTTCGGCACGCTGGTCAACGGCCTTGGGGTCGAAGCGCTGATTGCTGTTGTCGACCAATGCCTGGAACACCGCCGGTGGCAGGCTGCCCTGGTAGCGTTGCTGGGCGGCCGAGAGGGCGTCGTTGAAATGCGCGCGTTGTTCCGGCCAGCCGGCGACCTTGTACAACTGGTCGTGGCCGTCTGCCCAGGCGGGCAAAACGCAGAACATCAGCAGAGAGAAAAGCAAACGGCGCATAAGGACTCCTGTCAGCAGGCGACTATTCTCCGTGTGGCATAGGGACTTGTCGAGAATTCGTATCAACCCGCTGCGTGGCTCTGTCGGATTTCCAGGCGCAGGAATACTATGCGCGCCATGCAAATACCTTCTGATCACCCGCTGCTGTTACGAATCGTCGACGACCTGGCTGCCAACGGCTGGTCACAGCAGAATATTTTCCTTCCTCTGGATCTGACCCGAGCGCTGGCGGCCGAGTGCCGTAAACGTGCTGCCGAAGGTGAATTGGCCCCGGCGGCCGTGGGGCGTGGCCCGTCCTCGGAGATTCGCGAGGGCATTCGCGGCGATCACATCCAGTGGATCGAGCCCGGGCAGGTCGAGGCTTGCGACAGCTATCTGGGGTTGATGGACAGCCTGCGCGAGGCGATGAACCGTGGTCTGTTCCTGGGCCTGGAAGATTTCGAAAGCCATTTCGCGATGTATCCGCCCGGTGCGTTCTACCTCAAGCACGTCGACCGGTTTCGCGATGATGACCGGCGCATGGTGTCGGCGGTGGTCTACCTCAATGACGCCTGGCTGCCTGAACACGGTGGTCAGTTGCGCATGTACCTGGACGAGGGCGCGGAATACGATGTGGTGCCAACCGGTGGGTGCCTGGTGGTGTTCCTCTCGGGTGAGGTCCCTCACGAAGTATTACCCGCAACCCGCGAACGCCTGTCATTGACCGGCTGGTTCCGGCGTCGGGGCAACGAGCCGTTCTGATCATGCAGAAAATTCTGGTAAGCCGCTGTCTGCTCGGCCACCGCGTACGTTACGACGGCGGGGCCAGCGGGCCGTTCGATCAGCTTCAGACCTGGATTGATGAAGGTCGAGTGGTGCCGTTGTGCCCTGAAGTTGCCGGTGGCTTGCCGACACCGCGGGCGGCTGCGGAGATTCCCGGCGGGCAGGGCGCTGAAGTGCTTGTTGGTCAGGCGAAGGTGATTACGACCGAGGGCGAAGACGTCAGCGCGCAGTTTCTGTCGGGGGCTTATCAGGCGCTGGAACTGGTACGACAGCACGGCATCCGCATCGCGGTGCTCAAGGCCAACAGCCCATCCTGCGGCAATCTGCTGACCTATGACGGGACGTTCAGTGGGGTGAAGGTCAGCGGCGAGGGCGTGACAGCGGCGCTGCTCAAGCGCCATGGGGTGCAGGTGTTCAGTGAGTTGGAGCTGGCTGAAGCGGCCGCCGCTCTACAAAACTGACACCTCCCCTGTAGGAGCCGGCTTGCTGGCGATCGCGGTGCAACATTCAACGTTTATATTGATTGTCACAACGCTATCGCCAGCAAGCCGGCTCCTACAGTTGATGGTGGCGGTTTCAAGGTTTCAGCTGAGAAGCCGAGTCCGCCCCGAACCACTTATCCACCAGCTTTTCCATTCGGCCATCGGTCTTGATCCGTTGCAGCGCACTTTCCAGACTGGCGTGGAACGCAGGATTTCCCTTCTGAAACGGAATCGCCAGGTCAACGGCCGGGTTTGCCTTGGGCTTTTCTTCCGTCAGCGACTGCACCAGCAAAATGGATTGTGGTTCTTCTTTGTGCGCGATCAATTGCGCGTTGGTCTTGAGGTAAGGCTCGCTGAAGTCGAAACGATCCGTCAGCGCCGGGGTCTGTGTAATGTGATTGATGGCGACGTCGTATTTGCCGCTTTCCACTCCATTGAGCAGATCGCTGGCGTCGGTGACGACAAAGTCGGCCCGCACATCCAGCTCCTGGGCGAGCAGCTGACCCAATTCAACTTCGAAGCCTTCAAGCTTTTCGTCTTTCTTGAAGTTGAAGGGCGGTGTATTAGCCTCAATGGCAATGCGCAATTCGCCGCGGTCGTTCACGTCGTCAATCAGTTCGGCATGAGCCAACGGGCTCAAAAGGGGTAGCAGACAGATCAGGCCAGGCAGAAAGCGCATGGTCACTCCTTGAATTCATTATCGCGACGCTCTGGATCAGGCTCGCTTTGCTATGGTTGTCGAGTGCCTTCGACAACGATTGACCATGAAGTTGTCATGGTCACGCGGATTTTACGGAAAAACTGGAGAAGAGAATGAAAACCTTTATGTCACGTGCTGCTTTTGCTGGCCTGCTGATGGGCGTTTCGGTACTGGCCAGTGCGGCTACACCGGCCCCGAAAGGTGCAGAAGTACACATCGTTTCTCCCGCGGACGGGGCGACGGTTCCGCAGACGGTCGTGGTCAAGTTCGCCGTCAAGGACATTGCGCTGGCGCCAGCGGGTGATGTCACCAAGAACACCGGCCACCATCACTTGCTGATCGATGTCGACGAACTGCCGGCGGCCGGTCAGCCGATCCCGAACGATGCCAACCATTTGCACTTCGGCAAGGCGCAGACCCAGGCTGAAGTAAAGCTCACGCCGGGCAAGCACACCTTGCAACTGGAGTTGGGCGATAGCGGCCACATGCCGTTCGATCCGCCGATCGTTTCCGAGAAGATCACCGTCAATGTGAAATAAAAAAAGGGAGCCCCGAGGGGCTCCCTTTTTTACAGCTGCATTCTGCTCTTAGAACAGTACGCGACTACGGATGGTGCCGTTGACGTGTTGCAGCTTCTCTTGCGCCAGTTCCGAGTATTCGGCGTCTACGTCGATAACCACGTAGCCGACTTTCTCGTTGGTCTGCAGGAACTGACCGGAAATGTTGATGCCGTTTTCGGCGAAGACCTTGTTGATCTCGCTCATCACACCCGGAATGTTTTCGTGGATGTGCAACAGGCGGTGCTTGCCAGGGTGAGCCGGCAGGGCCACTTCCGGGAAGTTCACGGACGATACCGAAGTACCGTTGTCGCTGTACTTGACCAGTTTTTCCGCCACTTCCAGACCGATGTTGGCCTGCGCCTCGGCGGTGGAACCACCGATGTGCGGAGTCAGGATCACGTTGTCCAGGCCACGCAGCGGGCTCTCGAACTCTTCGTCGTTGGAGCGTGGCTCCACCGGGAATACGTCGATGGCGGCGCCGATCAGGTGCTTGTCCTTGATCGCAGCAGCCAGCTGATCCAGCTCGACCACGGTGCCGCGTGCGGCGTTGATCAGGATGCCGCCCTTCTTGATGGCGCGGATTTCTTTCTCGCCGATCATCCACTGGGTCGCAGCGGTTTCCGGAACGTGCAGGGTCACGATGTCGGACATCCCCAGCAGCTCGTGCAGGTTGCCGACCTGGGTGGCGTTACCCAGTGGCAGCTTGGTCACGGTGTCGTAGAAGTACACCTGCATGCCCAGGCCTTCAGCCAGGACCGACAGTTGAGTACCGATCGAGCCGTAGCCGACGATACCCAGCTTCTTGCCACGGATTTCGAAGGAGTTGGCCGCGCTCTTGATCCAGCCGCCACGGTGGCAGGAAGCGTTCTTCTCAGGGATGCCGCGCAGCAACAGGATCGCTTCGGCCAGTACCAGCTCGGCAACGGAGCGCGTGTTGGAGTACGGGGCGTTGAACACGGCGATGCCGCGCTCGCGAGCCGCACTCAGGTCGACCTGGTTGGTGCCGATGCAGAAACAGCCGACAGCCACCAGCTTCTTCGCGTGATCGAAGATCTCTTCGGTCAGTTGAGTGCGGGAGCGAATGCCGATGAAGTGAGCATCAGCGATCTTTTCCTTGAGCTGGGCTTCCGGCAGAGAACCTGTGAGGTACTCGATGCTGGTGTAGCCCGCCGCCTTGAGGACGTCGACAGCCGATTGGTGGACGCCTTCGAGAAGAAGGAACTTGATCTTGCTCTTATCGAGAGAAGTCTTGCTCATCTGCGTAAACCTGTATCCCGGAGAAAAATGGCAGGAAGTAGCCAGCAGACGCTGACCCGGACGACAAGAATGCCGTCGCCGCAGAACAGCCGTTGGGCACTATGCTGCGGGGTCGGTATGCTAGCATATGCACCCCGCTAAACACTCATTCCTGCGACGTGAAGCGTTCTCAGGATGACCATGAATTGTTCGAGAGTTCTGTCGATGACCAATCCTGCCTTGATTGAAGAGCTGAAGACCCTGGTTGAGCCTGGCAAGGTGCTGACCGATGCCGACTCCCTGAATGCTTACGGTAAGGATTGGACCAAGCATTTCGCCCCGGCCCCAACCGCCATCGTGTTCCCGAAGACCACCGAGCAGGTCCAGGCCATTGTCCTGTGGGCCAATAAACACAACGTCGCGCTGGTGCCGTCCGGCGGTCGTACCGGGCTTTCTGCCGCTGCTGTGGCCGCCAATGGCGAAGTGGTCGTGTCGTTCGACTACATGAACCAGATCCTCGACGTGAACCTCACCGACCGCACCGCCGTTTGTCAGCCGGGCGTGGTCACCAAGCAGTTGCAGAACGTCGCTGAAGAAAAAGGCTTGTACTACCCGGTTGACTTCGCCTCGTCCGGATCGAGCCAGATTGGCGGCAATATCGGCACTAATGCCGGCGGGATCAAGGTCATTCGCTACGGCATGACCCGTAACTGGGTCGCCGGCATGAAAGTCGTCACCGGCAAGGGCGACGTGCTGGAACTGAATCGCGACCTGATCAAGAACGCCACCGGTTACGACATGCGTCAGCTGTTCATCGGCGCCGAAGGTACCCTCGGTTTCGTCGTTGAAGCGACCATGCGCCTCGACCGCGCGCCGAAAAACCTCACCGCCATGGTCCTCGGCACCGCCGATTTCGACTCGATCATGCCGGTGCTGCATGCCTTCCAGAGCAAGCTTGACCTGACGGCCTTCGAATTTTTCTCCGACAAGGCCCTGGCCAAGGTCATGGGGCGCGGCGACGTTCCGGCGCCGTTCGAAACCGATTGCCCGTTCTACGCGCTGCTGGAATTCGAAGCGACCACCGAAGAAGTGGCCAACCATGCCCTGGAAACCTTCGAGCACTGCGTCGAGCAGGGCTGGGTACTTGACGGCGTGATGAGTCAGAGCGAAACCCAACTGCAAAACCTGTGGAAGCTGCGCGAATACATCTCCGAAACCATTTCCCACTGGACGCCGTACAAAAACGACATTTCGGTCACCGTATCGAAAGTCCCGGCGTTCCTGAAGGAAATCGACGCGATTGTCGGCGAACATTACCCGGACTTCGAAATTGTCTGGTTCGGCCACATCGGCGACGGCAACCTGCACTTGAACATTCTCAAGCCGGATAACCTGAGCAAGGACGAGTTCTTCGCCAAGTGTGCCACCGTCAACAAGTGGGTGTTCGAAACCGTCGAGAAGTACAACGGTTCGATTTCCGCCGAACACGGCGTGGGCATGACCAAGCGTGATTACTTGACCTACAGCCGTTCGCCGGTTGAGATCGAGTACATGAAAGCCGTCAAAGCGGTGTTCGACCCGAACGGCATCATGAACCCGGGCAAGATTTTCGCTGTTTGATTTTCTAACTTAAGTGCAGGAAAGCAGGAGTCGGTAATGAGCTATCAGCACCAGTATGTCGACGGTACGCGTATTCACTTCCCGTTGGGGAAAGTGGTGTGCATTGGCCGTAACTACGCCGAACACGCCAAGGAACTGGACAATCCGGTGCCGACCGAGCCGCTGCTGTTCATCAAGCCAGGCAGTTGTGTGGTGCCGCTGGAAGGTGGTTTCAGCATTCCGACCGAGCGCGGTTCGGTGCATTACGAAGCGGAAATCGCGGTGTTGATCGGCAAACCTTTGTCGACCAAACCGAGCCGTGAAGAAGTGCTGGATGCCATCTCCGGTTTCGCTCCGGCCCTGGACCTGACCCTGCGCGACAAGCAAGCCGAGCTGAAATCCAAGGGTTTGCCGTGGGAAATCGCCAAGTCCTTCGACGGTGCAGCAGTGATTGCCCCGTTCGTGTCCGGCAGCACCTTCGCTGACCTGACCGACATCGGCATTCGCCTGACCATCAACGGCGAAGTGCGCCAGGACGGTAACAGCAGCGCGATGCTCAACCCGATCGTGCCGATGATCCAGCACATGGCCGGCTGCTTCTCGCTGCAGGCCGGCGACGTGATTCTCACCGGTACGCCAGTGGGCGTTGGCCCGCTGAATGTCGGTGATGAAATCGTTCTGGAACTGCCAGGCGCCAGCAGCTTCACCAGCAGCGTTCGCTAAGCCAATACAAAACCCTGTAGGAGCTGGCTTGCCAGCGATGAGGCCCTTACATTCAACATTCACGTTGACTGTTACACCGCCATCGCTGGCAAGCCAGCTCCTACAGGGTTGTTGTTCTGCCTGCACAGGGCAATCCCGCCATTTCCCGTTTTTTTCACATCGAGTCTGGATAATTCTCGCGCTTTCGGCGTCTGAGCCGACCTCAATTGTGCTATTACCCATAGCCTGAATTTCTGGAAGCGTTCCCTCGATGGCCACCCAACCCCTGCCCACGCTTAAAACTGCCCGCCGCTCGCGCTTCGCCATGCGTTGGTATTCCTGGCTTTTGCTGGTCGCCGCCGCATACGGCCTCGCGTTTGCCATGCATTGGGATGACCGTGGCGTGCTCTGGGTGAAGGAGCGTTTTGAAAGCCCTGCCGAGCGTCAGGAGAGTGTCTGGTTGCCGGATTACCAGGTGGTGATCGACGCCAAGCCACTCCCGGGCATGGAAAAAGACGAGGCGTCGGACATTGCCTACGACTCTCAGACCAAGACCCTGTTTTCGGTCATGGGCAAGAATCCGTTCCTCGCCGAGTTGTCTTTGCAGGGCGATGTGTTGCGCAAGATGCCACTGGTGGGATGGAGCAACCCGGAAGGGGTGACTGTGCTGGGCAACGGTTTGCTGGCGATTGTCGATGAGCGCGAACACTTTATCTCGATCGTCAAAGTTGATGCCGATACCCGTGAGCTGAATATCGCCGACTTCCCTAAATACGATCTCGGCCCGTCGAAAGACCAGAACAAGGCCTTCGAAGCCATCACCTTTGACCCGCGCAATCAGCAACTGCTGCTGGGTGAAGAGCGTCCACCGGCGCTCTTCACCTGGAAAAGTGACGGTAGCCAAATGCTGACCGGAGACAAGCAAAAGCTTGCCAGCGATGAGCTGGACATCCGCAACCTGTCAGCCTTGGCCATCGATCCCCGGACCGGTCACACCCTGGTGTTGTCCGCCGATTCACACCTGTTGCTGGAGTTGGACGAGAAGGGCGAGCAGGTCAGTTTCATGGCCCTGCTCGGTGGCTTGAATGGCCTGAAAAAGACCATCCCCCGCGCCGAAGGCGTGACCATGGATGAAAACGGTACGCTGTACTTCGTGAGCGAGCCAAACCTGTTTTACCGTTTCGAAAAACAGAAATAGTCGTCGTCGGTTGTAGGTGATTTGGCCATTGGTTGTAGGAACGGGCGAATGGCCATTAAGCTTCAATTCAGACAGGCGTGATATTTCATCCGCCTGTTTTGATTCCGAGCCCGCCCGAATGCGTCGACTTGCCCGTCCCAAACCCCTGATGCTCATCTTTGCGGTGATTGCCCTGATCGTGTTGATTGCGATCGGCCAATACCTGCGCCTGTTTGAGCGAGCCTGGTTCAATTTGCACACGCTTTGGCAGCCGTTGAGCACGCAGTCCATTGGCCTGGACCAGTATCAGGTGACCGTGGAGGCGCAAGTCATCGAAGGTCTGGACGACGATGTTTCAGCACTGACCTACGACCCGGTGCGCAAAAGCCTGTTCACCGTCACCAATCAAAATTCCGAGCTGATCGAGTTGTCCCTCGACGGCAAGATCTTGCGCCGTGTCGCCCTGGTTGGTTTTGGCGACCCTGAAGCCGTTGAATTCATCAGCGCCGACACCTACGTCATCACCGACGAGTATCAGCAGCGCCTGATCAAGATTCATCTGGAACATGACACCACTTTCCTCGACGCGGCGGACGCCGAGCAAATGACCCTCGGCGTGCACATGAGCAGCAACAAGGGGTTCGAAGGCTTGGCCTACGATTCGGTGGGCAAGCGCCTGTTCGTCGCCAAGGAGCGCGACCCGATGCTGATCTACGAAGTGCACGGGTTTCCGCATTTCAATCCGGAAAAATCCTACGCGGTGCACGTGATCAACAACCCCAAGCGTGACGCGGGGATGTTCGTGCGCGACCTGTCGAGCCTGCAATACGACGAGCGCAGCGGCCACTTGCTGGCGCTGTCCGACGAGTCGCGGCTGATTCTGGAGCTGGATGTGGACGGGCGACCGTTGAGCACCATGTCGCTGAACAAGGGGCGTCAAGGATTGCAAAAGACCGTGCCGCAAGCGGAAGGCATCGCCATGGATGACGATGGAACGATGTATCTGGTGAGCGAGCCGAATCTGTTTTACGTCTTCAAAAAACCACTGCAAAACTGACAGCACCACAAAATCCTGTGGGAGCGGGCTCGCCCGCGATGAGGCCATCACATTCAACATCAATGTTGACTCGTAGGCCGCCATCGCGGGCAAGCCCGCTCCCACAGTGGATTTGCGTGTTCGTTACTGAGCGCGCAGGGTCTTCACCCCTTCACTGGTCCCCAGCAACAACAAATCCGCCGGACGCGCCGCGAACAAACCATTGGTGACCACGCCGACGATCGCATTGATTTGCGTCTCCAGCTCCACCGGGTTGGTGATCTGCAGGTTGAACACGTCGAGGATGATGTTGCCGTTGTCGGTCAGCACGCCTTCGCGGTAGACCGGGTCGCCGCCGAGCTTCACCAGTTGGCGAGCCACGTGGCTGCGGGCCATCGGGATTACTTCCACCGGCAGCGGGAACGCGCCGAGGACCGGCACCAGTTTGCTGGCGTCGGCGATGCAAATGAAAGTCTTGGCCACGGCCGCAACGATCTTCTCGCGGGTCAGGGCTGCGCCACCGCCCTTGATCAGGTTCAGGTGCTCGTCGCTTTCATCGGCGCCATCGACGTAGAACTCCAGGTCGCTGACGGTGTTCAGTTCGTACACCGGAATCCCGTGGCCCTTGAGGCGCGCGGCGGTGGCTTCGGAACTGGCAACCGCGCCATCGAATGCACCCTTGTGCTGGGCCAGGGCGTCGATGAAGCAGTTGGCGGTGGAGCCGGTGCCGACACCGACGATGCTCTTGTCGTCGAGTTTCGGGAGGATGAAGTCGACGGCGGCCTGAGCCACTGCCTGTTTGAGTTGATCCTGGGTCATGCGGGCTCCGAGGTGCCGAAGAGGGGAAACGAAAGGCCAGCATTATAGGCTTCAGGGGTGGGAAGGTCATTGCCCGATTGGCGGGCGGCATAGATTGGCTTTTGTGGCGAGGGAGCTTGCTCCCGCTCGGCTGCGCAGCAGTCGTAAACCCTGTGCATGCGGTGTGTCTGAAAGAATGGGGGGGACCGCTTCGCGCTCCAGCGGGAGCAAGCTCCCTCGTCACAGTGTGCGTGCCGGCCTTAAAACCACCTGTTTAGTGTGGTCGCCCGCCCAAAAGCCGGGTTAGACTCCTTGGCCCTGCCCAACTCGCTCAGTGATGCTTTCCGATGCTTGAACAGTACGTCAAAAAGATCCTCACCTCGCGCGTTTATGACGTTGCCGTAGAAACCCCATTGCAGACTGCCCGTCAGCTCTCTGAGCGGCTGGGCAATGAAATCTGGCTCAAGCGCGAAGACTTGCAGCCGGTGTTCTCGTTCAAGATTCGCGGCGCTTACAACAAGCTCACGCAGCTGAGCGATGAAGAACGCGCCCGTGGCGTGGTCACCGCGTCGGCGGGCAACCATGCGCAAGGCCTGGCCCTGGCGGCCAAGGTGTTGGGCGTGAAAGCGACCATCGTCATGCCCAAGACCACGCCGGAAATCAAAGTCGAAGGCGTGCGTTCGCGCGGTGGCAAAGTGGTGCTTCACGGCGATTCGTTCCCGGAAGCCCTGGCCTACTCGCTGAAACTGGTCGACGAAAAAGGCTACGTCTACATTCACCCCTATGACGATCCCCACACCATTGCCGGGCAGGGCACGGTGGCCATGGAGATTCTGCGTCAGCACCCTGGGCGTCTGGATGCGATATTCGTCCCGGTGGGCGGCGGCGGGCTGATCGCCGGCATCGCGGCGTATGTCAAATACCTGCGCCCGGACATCAAGATCATCGGCGTCGAACCGGACGACTCGAACTGCCTGCAAGTCGCCATGGCCGCGGGTGAGCGCGTGGTGCTGCCGACCGTAGGCATCTTCGCCGACGGCGTGGCCGTGGCGCAGATCGGCCAGCACACCTTCGATATCTGCAAAGATTATGTCGACGAAGTGATCACGGTCAGCACCGATGAGATCTGCGCCGCGATCAAGGACATCTACGACGATACCCGCTCAATCACTGAGCCGGCCGGCGCCCTGGGTGTAGCCGGGATCAAGAAGTACGTCGAGCAGCGCGGTGTTACCGGTCACACCTTCGTGGCCATCGACTCCGGCGCCAACGTCAATTTCGATCGCTTGCGCCACGTGGCCGAGCGCGCCGAGCTGGGCGAAGGCCGTGAAGCGATCATCGCCGTGACCATCCCCGAGAAACCGGGCAGCTTCAAGGCGTTCTGCGAAGCCATCGGCAAGCGTCAGATCACTGAATTCAACTACCGCTACAACACCGGCAGCGAAGCGCACATCTTCGTTGGCGTGCAGACGCATCCGGATACCGACCCGCGCAGTGCGCTGATTGCCAGCCTCGGCGAGCAGGGTTTCCCGGTCGTCGACCTGACCGACAACGAACTGGCCAAGTTGCACATTCGTCACATGGTCGGTGGCCGTGCGGCGCATGTGGTCGATGAAGTGATCCTGCGCTTCGAATTCCCGGAGCGTCCGGGGGCGTTGTTCAACTTCCTCAACAAGCTCGGCGGGCGCTGGAACATCTCGATGTTCCACTACCGCAACCATGGCGCGGCGGATGGGCGCGTGGTCGCGGGCCTGCAAGTGCCCCACGATGAACGTCATCTGGTGCCCGCAGCGCTGGAAGAAATCGGCTACCCGTACTGGGACGAAACCGACAACCCGGCCTATCAGCTGTTTCTTGGCTGAACGGCTACGCTGATGGGCAAGGCATAAGGAATTCGAACCATGGAAACGTTAACGGCCCTGAAAATGGCGCACACCGCGGCGACGGCAATATTGTTGGGCTGTGCGCTGGGCTTGGGCATATGGGTCTGGCAAACGCGGCGCACTGGCGATGCGACGGCAGGAAGCCGAACCCTGCAGAGGCCGCGGGTGTTCGTCTGGCTGTTGATGGGGTTGGCGCTGCTGAGCATGCCGTTTACCGGCTGGGGGATGGTGCACCTGGTGGGCTGGCCGCTGGGGCAGACCTGGCTTTTGGCGTCGAGCGTGCTTTACACCGTGGCGGCCCTGGCGTGGTTCTGGTTGCTGGTGCGGCTCAACAAATTGCGCAAGGCGCCGGGTGGGGCGGGGAAATTTACCTTGGCCTTGGCGGTGTTCAGCTTTGTCTGCTTTATCGCGATTGCCGGGTTGATGGGTGCCAAGCCGGTTTAGACCGCGTTGCTGCAATCGCTGGCAAGCCAGCTCCCACAGTGAGCTTCAGTGAACACAGATTTTGTGAACACCCGAGAAACCTGTGGGAGCTGGCTTGCCAGCGATGGCGTCTTCAATCGCGCAGACTGATCACCGGCCACCCACGCTTCTCGGCCTCGGCCCGCAAATTCGGATCAGGATCAACCGCCACCGGATTCGCCACCTGCTCCAGCAACGGCAAATCATTCATCGAGTCGCTATAGAAGTAGCTGTCTTCCAGCGAAAACCCGGTCTCTTCCAGCCAACGATTCAACCTCGTCACCTTGCCTTCACGGAAGCACGGCACATCAGTGCTGCGCCCGGTATAGCGACCGTCCTGCATTTCGCATTCGGTGGCGATCAGGGTTTCGACGCCCAGGCGCACGGCAATCGGGCCGGTCACGAAGCGGTTGGTGGCGGTGATGATCACCAGTTTGTCGCCGGCATCGCGGTGCTTGGCCAGCAGTTCGATGGCCTTGGGCAACACAATCGGCTCAATGCAGTCGCGCATGTAGTCGCTGTGCCACTGATCCAGCGTGGCCATTTCGGTGCGGCCGAGCACTTCCAGGCAGAAGTTCAGGTAGGCGGCGTTATCCAGCTTGCCGGCCAGGTAGTCCTGATAGAACTCGTCGTTACGGGTCTTGTAGGCGACGGCGTCGAGGAAGCCGCGCTCACAAAGGTAATCGCCCCAGGCGTGGTCGCTGTCGCCGCCCAGAAGCGTGTTGTCCAAGTCGAATAAAGCCAGCCGCATTGCAGTTACTCGCTGAAAAGTCTGTAGAAAGGCGTCCAGAATACGGACTTTTCACAAGAGTGCACATAAGGTAGGCCGGCGCGTTGCTGCCTTCACAACCTTTGTGGAACAATGCGGCGACATGCGTTTGCGAGGTTGTTGCCGTGATCGACCCCGATGGTTTCCGTCCTAATGTCGGGATCATTCTCACGAATGATGCCGGACAGGTGCTATGGGCTCGCCGTATCAATCAAGATGCCTGGCAGTTTCCTCAAGGCGGGATCAACCCCCAGGAGACGCCGGAAGACGCCTTGTACCGCGAGTTGAACGAAGAAGTGGGCCTGGAGCGCGAAGATGTTGAAATTCTCGCCTGCACCCGGGGCTGGTTGCGCTATCGTTTGCCGCAACGTCTGGTCCGTACCCACAGCCAACCGCTGTGCATCGGCCAGAAACAGAAATGGTTTCTCCTGCGCCTGATCTCCAACGAGCAGCGGGTGCGGATGGATTTGACCGGTAAACCGGAATTCGATGGCTGGCGCTGGGTCAGCTATTGGTATCCGTTGGGCCAGGTGGTGACATTCAAGCGCGAGGTTTATCGCCGCGCTCTCAAAGAGCTTGCCCCGCGCCTTTTAGCGCGCGACTGACGACGGAGTTCGACCCCGAGCCATGCTCAATACGCTGCGCAAGATCGTCCAGGAAGTTAACTCCGCCAAGGATCTCAAGGCGGCGTTGGGGATTATTGTGTTGCGCGTCAAAGAGGCCATGGGCAGCCAGGTCTGCTCGGTCTACCTGCTGGATCCCGAGACCAACCGTTTCGTGCTGATGGCCACCGAGGGCTTGAACAAGCGCTCGATCGGCAAGGTCAGCATGGCGCCCAATGAAGGTCTGGTCGGCCTGGTCGGCACGCGTGAAGAACCCCTGAACCTCGAAAACGCTGCGGATCACCCGCGCTACCGCTACTTCGCCGAGACCGGTGAAGAGCGCTACGCTTCGTTCCTCGGGGCGCCGATCATTCACCACCGCCGCGTCGTCGGCGTGTTGGTCATTCAGCAAAAAGAACGCCGCCAGTTCGACGAAGGTGAAGAAGCCTTCCTCGTGACCATGAGCGCGCAGCTCGCCGGTGTTATCGCCCACGCCGAAGCCACCGGTTCGATCCGTGGCCTGGGCCGTCAGGGCAAAGGCATCCAGGAAGCCAAGTTCGTCGGTGTGCCGGGCTCGCCGGGTGCGGCGGTCGGTACCGCGGTGGTCATGTTGCCACCGGCCGATCTGGACGTGGTGCCGGACAAGACCATCACCGACATCGACGCCGAACTCGGGCTGTTCAAGACCGCCATCGAAGGCGTGCGCGCCGACATGCGCGCGTTGTCCACCAAGCTAGCCTCGCAGTTGCGCCCCGAAGAGCGCGCCTTGTTCGACGTCTACCTGATGATGCTCGACGACGCCGCGCTTGGCAGTGAAGTGACCACTGTAATCAAGACCGGTCAGTGGGCCCAGGGCGCGTTGCGTCAGGTGGTCACCGATCACGTCAACCGTTTCGAATTGATGGACGACGCCTACCTGCGTGAGCGCGCCTCGGACGTCAAAGACCTCGGTCGCCGTCTGCTCGCCTATTTGCAGGAAGAGCGCCAGCAAACCCTGGTCTACCCCGACAACACCATTCTGATCAGCGAAGAACTGACGCCGGCGATGCTCGGCGAGGTGCCGGAAGGCAAGCTGGCGGGTCTGGTTTCGGTACTCGGCTCCGGCAACTCCCACGTGGCGATCCTGGCGCGTGCCATGGGCATCCCGACGGTGATGGGCCTGGTCGACCTGCCGTATTCCAAAGTCGACGGCATTCAGATGATCGTCGATGGCTACCACGGCGAGGTCTATACCAACCCGAGCGACGTCCTGCGCAAGCAGTTCGCTGAAGTGGTCGAGGAAGAGAAACAACTGGCCCTCGGGCTCGATGCGCTGCGCGATCTGCCGTGCATCACGGTCGACGGCCATCGCATGCCACTGTGGGTCAACACCGGCCTGCTGGCGGATGTGGCGCGGGCACAGAAGCGCGGTGCCGAAGGCGTTGGCCTGTACCGCACCGAAGTGCCGTTCATGATCAACCAGCGCTTCCCGAGCGAAAAGGAACAACTGGCGATCTATCGCGAGCAACTGGCCGCGTTCCACCCGCAACCAGTGACCATGCGCACCCTGGACATCGGCGGCGACAAGTCGTTGTCGTACTTCCCGATCAAGGAAGACAACCCGTTCCTCGGCTGGCGCGGCATTCGTGTCACCCTCGACCACCCGGAAATCTTCCTGGTGCAGACCCGTGCCATGCTCAAGGCCAGCGAAGGCCTGAACAACCTGCGCATTCTGCTGCCGATGATATCCGGTACTCATGAACTGGAAGAAGCGCTGCATCTGATCCACCGCGCCTGGGGCGAAGTACGCGACGAAGGCTGCGACGTGCCGATGCCGCCGATTGGCGTGATGATCGAGATTCCCGCGGCGGTATACCAAACCAAGGAACTGGCGCGCCAGGTAGATTTCCTTTCGGTGGGCTCCAACGACCTGACCCAGTACCTGCTGGCTGTGGACCGTAACAACCCACGGGTGGCCGATCTCTACGACTACCTGCACCCGGCGGTGCTGCAAGCGCTGCAAAACGTGGTGCGCGACGCCCATGCCGAAGGCAAACCGGTGAGCATCTGCGGCGAGATGGCCGGTGATCCGGCGGCGGCGGTGTTGTTGATGGCGATGGGTTTCGACAGCCTGTCGATGAACGCCACCAACTTGCCGAAAGTGAAGTGGATGCTGCGTCAGATCAACCTGAGCAAGGCCAAGGAGTTGCTGGCCGAGCTGATGACCATCGACAACCCGCAAGTGATCCACAGCTCGCTGCAACTGGCGCTGAAAAACCTTGGGTTGTCGCGGATGATCAATCCGGCGGCGATCAAACCTCTCTGAAACGCTGATGGCTCCATCGCTGGCAAGCCAGCTCCCACAAGGTCCTGCTGTGTAGCATAAATCGCATTCACACCAAAGATCCCTGTGGGAGCTGGCTTGCCAGCGATGGGGCCAGTCCAGCCACCGCCTAAACTAAAATTTCCACTTCCCCCAAATGCCCGCCATACGGCCCGAAACTCCGTTCGACCAAATGCCGCGTGCCATCTGCCTGAACAATCAACGCCGTACTCGCCCGCGTTCCATAGCTCTGGCTGGCAATGAACACACTCGACAACAGCGTCTCGGTCGCCAGCCCCACGCCGGTGTCCGGCAGTTCGGCGAACGGTGCGGTCTGCGGATCGTTTAGCAAGGCCAACAGCGCTTGAGGTTGTGGATCATCCAGCACTTCGCTCAACGCGGCCCGAGCCTTCAGCAGTTTCGGCCACGGCGTATCCAGCCCGGCGTTCGACAGCCCGTAAACCCCCGGTGGCAACATCACCGCTTCCGATTCCCGCGCATTGAAATGCCACAGCTCGTTGTTGTTGCCGATCAGCAAGTTAAAACCGCCATATTCGGGCGAACGGGCGACAACGTCGTCTAAATAGTCGTCAATGGGCATGTCTTTGCTGAGAAAACCCGCGACCAATTCACCTCGAGAACGGCGCCCCGGCGGCTGAAGCGGATCACGGATGTTGGTCAGCGCGGCGAAGCGCCCGTTGGCGCCGACGCCAAGCCAGGTACCGCCCGCCTCCAGGTCACGACCGGCGTGCACATGCTGCGCTTCGGGCCATTGCGCCAGTGGCAGGCTGGGGCGGGCATAGAATTCATCGCGGTTGGCCGCGACAATCAGCGGCTGGGCGTGACCCGGTCGCCAAGCGAAAACAATCAGGCACATAAGGCTGTCCTTGTGTGTTTTTTTACCCACTCTACGCAGTCATCGTGCGGGTATCCATCGCCATCCAGTGGAGCGCAAGGCCATGCATCCGTTACCATGCCGCTCCGGTTTTGGGGATGGGTGGGGAAACAGCATGGAATTTCTGCTCTATCTGGCGCTCGGCGCTTGTGCCGGGGTGCTGGCTGGGCTGTTCGGCGTGGGCGGCGGGATCATCATTGTCCCGGTGCTGGTGTTCAGTTTTACCCTGCAAGGTTTCGATGCGTCGATCCTGACCCACCTGGCCGTCGGCACGTCCCTGGCGACGATCATCTTCACCTCGGTCAACGCCGTGCGCGAGCATCACCGTCGCGGCGCGGTCCGCTGGCCGATTTTCGTCTGGATGACCGTGGGCATTCTGATCGGTGCCGGTTTTGGTGCACTGACCGCCGAAGCGATCTCCGGGCCGAATTTGCAGAAAATCATCGGTGTGTTCGCCTTGGTCATCGCCGCGCAACTGGCGCTGGACGTCAAGCCCAAGGCCAGCCGAACGGTGCCGGGTAAAGTCGGTCTGACCCTGGCCGGCAGTGTGATTGGCTGGGCGTCGGCAATTTTCGGTATTGGCGGCGGTTCGCTGACCGTGCCGTTCCTGACCTGGCGCAGCGTGCCGATGCAGCAAGCCGTGGCGACCTCATCGGCCTGCGGCTTGCCGATCGCTTTGGCAAGTGCATTAAGTTTCATGATTCTGGGCTGGCACGATCCGTTGCTGCCGGCCCATAGTCTCGGTTTTATTTATTTGCCGGCGCTGCTGGGCATTGCCCTGACCAGCATGGTTTTTGCCCGTCTCGGCGCGAAGCTGGCCCACCGGTTGTCGCCGAAGTTGCTGAAAAGACTGTTTGCCGCTTTGCTGTTCTGCGTCGGCCTGAGTTTCCTGCTCTGACGCGCAACACAATCCTGGCTTAATCCTGAGGTGGCAGCGTCGCCCGGGAATTGATTTGAACTCATGAGGAGTCGCAATGCTGCCTTACCCGCAGATCGACCCGGTGGCCCTGGCCATCGGTCCGCTGAAAATCCACTGGTACGGCCTGATGTACCTGATCGGTATCGGCGGCGCCTGGCTGCTGGCGTCCCGCCGGTTGAACCGCTTCGACCCGACCTGGACCAAGGAGAAACTCTCCGACATGGTGTTCTGGATGTCGATGGGGGTGATTGTCGGCGGCCGCTTGGGTTATGTGCTGTTTTACGATCTGCACGCTTACCTGGCCAACCCGACGCTGATTTTCGAAGTGTGGAAGGGCGGCATGTCGTTTCACGGCGGTTTCATTGGCGTGATGCTGGCGGCGTTGTGGTTCGGCAAAAAGAACAACAAGTCGTTCTTCCAGCTGATGGACTTCGTTGCACCGATGGTGCCGATTGGCCTGGGCGCCGGGCGCATCGGCAACTTCATCAATGCCGAGTTGTGGGGCAAGGCGACCGACGTGCCGTGGGCGATGGTCTTCCCGCCGTTCAGCGATCCGGCGCAGTTGCCGCGTCACCCGTCGCAGCTGTATCAGTTCGCCCTGGAAGGCGTCGCGCTGTTCCTGATCCTCTGGCTGTTCTCGCGCAAGCCGCGGCCAACCATGGCGGTGTCGGGGATGTTCGCGCTGTTCTACGGCATCTTCCGTTTCATCGTCGAATTCGTCCGCGTACCGGACGCGCAACTGGGCTATCTGGCCTGGAACTGGCTGACCATGGGTCAGGTGCTGTGCGTACCGATGATCGTTGGCGGGCTGTTCCTGATCTGGCTGGCGTATCACCGCGCCCCGGCGACTCCAGCGGCCGCCGTATAAATTCGAATCCCGCAGCGACGGCTGCGGGTTCAAGGACACAGGTAACTCATGAAGCAATATCTCGAACTGGTCGCCCACGTCATCAAGAACGGCACCAAACAGGCCAACCGCACCGGCGTGAACACCATCAGCTTTCCCGGCGCGATGCTGCGTTATGACCTGCAGGAAGGTTTTCCGGCGATCACCACCCGCAAGATGGCCTTCAAATCCGCCATCGGCGAAATGTGTGGATTCCTGCGTGGCGTGAACAATGCCGCTGAATTCCGCGCATTGGGCTGCAAAGTCTGGGATCAGAACGCCAACGAAAATGCCCAGTGGCTGGCCAACCCGTTCCGCCAGGGCGAGGATGATCTCGGCGAGATCTACGGCGTGCAATGGCGCAAGTGGCCGGCGTACAAGCAGATCCCGGTCAGCAACCCGGCCGCCATCGAGCAGACCCTGAAGCAAGGCTACCGCCAGATCGCCGAAGGCGAAGAAGACGGCCAGGCCTACGTGGTGCTCTACAAAGCCATCGACCAGGTGCGCCAGTGCGTCGACACCATCATCAAGGACCCGGGCAGCCGTCGTATTCTGTTCCACGGCTGGAACGTCGCCCAACTCGATGAAATGGCCCTGCCGCCATGCCATCTGCTGTACCAGTTCCACCCGAATGTCGAGACCAAGGAAATTTCCCTGACCCTCTACATCCGTTCCAACGACCTGGGACTGGGCACGCCGTTCAACCTCACCGAAGGCGCGGCGCTGCTGAGCCTGATCGGTCGCCTGACCGGCTACACGCCGCGCTGGTTCACCTATTTCATCGGCGACGCCCACGTCTACGAAAACCACCTGGACATGCTCAATGAACAGCTCAAGCGCGAGCCGTTCCCGATGCCGAAACTGGTGATCAGTGATCGTGTGCCGGCGTTTGCCGAGACGGGTGTATATCAGCCGGAGTGGCTGGAGTTGGTGGAGCCGAGCGATTTCTCGCTGGAAGGCTACGAGCACCACGCACCCATGACCGCGCCAATGGCGGTCTGACACACCCCCTGTAGGAGCTGCCGAAGGCTGCGATCTTTTGATCTTAGGCTTTTGATCTTGTGCAACGTTGACGCGACCGAAGATCAAGATCAAAAGATCGCAGCCTTCGGCAGCTCCTACAGTGTGATGCGGTGTTTTTAATGGCCGTGACTGCGGCCCACATGGGAGTGTTCTACTTCTGTCGCCACAACTCCGCCACTGACTTCCAACCGCTGCAAAATCCCGCATTGATCGACATCCGGCCCTTCGCCACAACGTTGGCGCAGGTCGAGCAGTTGTGCCTGCAATGCCAGCAAACCATCGATCCGCGCCCTGACGTGGTGAATGTGCTCATCGATCAGCGCATTCACGCTCTCGCATTGATCCTGCGGACTGTCGCGAAACGCCAGCAGGCTGCGGATTTCTTCGAGGGTCATGTCGAGGGTGCGGCAGTTGCGGATGAAGGTCAGGCGCTCGGCGTGGGCCTGGGTGTAGACGCGGTAATTGCCGTCGCTGCGGGCCGGCTCGGGCAGCAGGTTTTCGCGCTCGTAGTAGCGGATGGTCTCCACGGCGCAGTCGGTGATTTTGGCCAGTTCTCCAATCTTCATGACGGCAGTCTCCAAATGGGTGCTTGACCCTATAGTGGCTACAGGGTCTTTACTTGGCAACAGGCACCTTCAAGGACGCGACCCGATGAGCGATTCCCTTCACATCCACAAACCCGAGGCTGATCACGATCACAGCCACAAACTGCAGCCTGTGCAGAAACACGCGCATGGCGGCCACGGGGATTCCTGCTGTTCCGCCAAAGCGGCGGCGCCGTCGTTGATCAAGTTGAGCGAAACGCCGACCGCCGGCGCGCAGCTGAGCAGTTTCCGCATCGAGGCCATGGACTGCCCGACCGAGCAAACACTGATCCAGAACAAGCTCGGCAAACTGGCGGGCGTGCAGCAACTGGAATTCAACCTGATCAACCGGGTACTGGGCGTGACCCACGACTTGCCGAGCACCTCGCCGATCATCGACGCCATCAAGTCCCTCGGCATGCACGCCGAGCCGCTGGAGCAGGGCATTGAAACGCCCGCCCCGGCGCCGGAGAAAAAACACTGGTGGCCACTGGCGCTGTCCGGTGTCGGCGCACTGCTGGCCGAGGTGATCCACTTCACCGGCGCCGCGCCGAATTGGGTGGTGGCGGTCATCGCACTGATCTCGATCCTCAGCGGTGGCCTCGGTACTTACAAGAAGGGCTGGATCGCCCTGAAAAATCTCAATCTGAACATCAACGCCTTGATGAGCATCGCGGTCACCGGCGCGATCCTGATCGGTCAGTGGCCGGAAGCGGCGATGGTGATGTTCCTGTTTACTGTTGCCGAATTGATCGAAGCCAAATCCCTGGACCGGGCGCGCAACGCCATCAGCGGCCTGATGCAGATGACGCCAGAGCAGGCCACGGTGTTGCAGGCCGACGGCAGCTGGATGGCGCAAGACGTTAAGACTATCGATCTCGGTGCGCGGGTGCGGGTACGGCCCGGTGAGCGCGTCGGTCTGGACGGCGAAGTTGTGTCAGGCAGTTCAACCATTGATCAGGCGCCGATCACCGGTGAAAGCCTGCCCGTGGAGAAGAGCATCGGCGACAAGGTGTTCGCGGGCACCATCAACCAGGCCGGTTCTCTGGAATTTACCGTGACGGCTGCGGCGAGCAATTCGACTCTGGCGCGGATCATTCACGCCGTCGAACAGGCCCAAGGCGCGCGGGCGCCGACCCAGCGATTCGTGGACCAGTTTTCGAAAATCTATACCCCGGCGGTGTTCATCCTCGCCCTCGCAGTGGCGGTGATTCCGCCGCTGTTGATGGGCGCATTGTGGTTCGACTGGATTTATCGCGCACTGGTGTTGCTGGTGGTGGCGTGCCCATGCGCGCTGGTGATTTCCACCCCAGTGACCATCGTCAGCGGTCTCGCCGCAGCGGCGCGCAAAGGCATTCTGGTGAAGGGCGGCGTCTATCTGGAGGGCGGTTACAAGCTCGATTTTCTGGCGCTGGATAAAACTGGAACCATCACCCACGGCAAACCGGTGCAGACCGATTACCTGTCACTCGATCCCGCAACCGAAGCAACGGTTCCGGCGATTGCCGCAGCACTGGCCGCTCGCTCGGATCACCCGGTGTCGCTGGCTATCGCCAATGCGGCTGTGGATAAACAACACGCATCGTTGATTGTGGATAACTTCGAAGCACTGGGCGGTCGCGGGGTGCGCGGTGAAATAAACGGTCAGACCTATCACTTGGGCAACCATCGGCTGGTGGAAGAGCTGAACCTGTGCTCGCCGGAATTGGAAGAGAAGCTCTTCGCCCTGGAAAAACAGGGCAAATCCGTGGTGCTGCTGCTCGACTCATCCGGCCCGCTGGCGCTGTTCGCCGTGGCCGATACGGTGAAAGAATCCAGCCGCGAGGCGATCCAGCAACTGCATGACCTGGGTATCAAAACCCTGATGCTGACCGGTGACAACGTCCACACCGCCCAGGCGATTGCCGCGCAAGTCGGTATCGATCAGGCGCAAGGCGATCTGCTGCCGACCGACAAGCTGCAAGCCATCGAAGCACTTTATGCACAGGGCCATCACGTCGGCATGGTCGGAGACGGCATCAACGATGCGCCGGCACTGGCACGCGCAGAAATTGGTTTCGCCATGGCCGCTGCGGGCACCGATACCGCCATCGAAACCGCGGATGTCGCCTTGATGGACGACGATCTGCGCAAGATTCCGGCTTTCATTCGTCTGTCGCGCCAGACCTCGAGCATCCTCAAACAGAACATCGCATTGGCCTTGGTGATCAAAGCGATCTTTCTTGGGGTAACCTTCGCCGGGCTCGCTACCATGTGGATGGCGGTGTTTGCCGACATGGGCGTTAGCCTGTTGGTGGTGTTCAACGGTTTGCGCCTGTTGCGTAAATAGACGATGAGGGATGGTTGTGCTGAGTGCCGAGCTGAAGGCGTTTTACATGGTGGCCCGCCTGGGCAGCATCACCCTGGCGGCGAAGAAGCTCGGCTTGAGCCAACCCACGGTGACGACGCAGATTCGCAATCTCGAAAGTCAGTACTCGGTTGAACTGTTCTACCGCGGCGGTCGTCGCCTCAGTGTCAGTGATGAAGGTGCGCGGCTGTTGCCGATGGTCAAGGCGCTGATGCAGCAGGAAGCCGACATCGAGTTTTTCCTGCGTAACAGCGGTCAGGTCCAGGGCACGTTGCGCATCGCGGCCACGGCTCCTTATTACATCCTCGACCTGGTGAAGACCTTTCGCGAGCGCCTGCCGCAGGTGGAAGTGTCGGTGGAGATCGGCAATTCCCAGCAGGTGCTCGAAGCGCTGGAGGAATACCGGGTGGATGTCGCGGCGTCCTCGCAGTTGCTAGAGGATGCGCGGCTGATCCGGCGGGTGCTCGGCAGCGATCCGCTGGTGCTGGCGGTGCATCGCAATCATCCATTGGCGGTGCACGACCATGTGCCGCTCAGCGCGTTGGCGGGGCATACCTTGTTGATGCGTGAATCGGGTTCGACCACCCGGCGCATGACCGAAGAGTTGCTGGCTGGCGCCGGAGTCAGTATCGGGCCGTTGCTGGAGATCGGCAGTCGCGAGTCGATCCGCGAGGCGGTGCTGCGCAACATCGGCATCAGCCTCATAGCCCGCCAGGAAGTGCCGCACGATCCGCAGTTGCGGGTGCTGACCATCGAGAATGCGCCTTTGCTGCCGGAGTATTTGTACTGCCTCAAGGAGCGAAAAGGCGCGCGGTTGCCGGCGGCGTTTCTGGGGTTGGCCCAGGAAATGTCTCCGGCATAGATCTTTTGTGGCGAGGGAGCTTGCTCCCGCTGGGTCGCGAAGCGGCCCCAAAAATCGGGCCTGCTGCGCAGTCCAGCGGGAGCAAGCTCCCTCGCCACAGATTAATCATTGCTTGACGTGCTCATCCAAAATCCTCGAATACCACTATCAGCCGTTTTTGCCTTACTGCCATATGACGGACTCATTACAACCCTAGGATGGCTTAATCTGCTAGATGAGGCCTGTCCATGAACAACGCGATCGCAACTGCCCTGACCAACCCCGGTGCGCCGATGAAAGTGCGCGGCGTGCAGAAACGCTTCGGCGCCTTCACTGCGCTGGACAACGTGTCCCTCGACGTGGCGGCTGGCGAACTGGTGTGCCTGCTCGGCCCTTCGGGCTGCGGTAAAACCACCTTGCTGCGCTGCATCGCCGGTCTGGAAAAGCAGGACAGCGGCGAGCTGTACCTCGGTGATCGAGACGTTTCCCATTTGGCGCCGCAGGCCCGGGACTACGGGATTCTGTTTCAGTCCTACGCGTTGTTCCCCAATCTCACCGTCGAGGCGAACATTGCCTACGGCCTCACCGGCAGCGGTCGCGATGAAGTGCGCCTGCGTGTTGGTCAGATGCTGGAACTGGTCGGCCTGAGCGGCAGTGAGAAAAAGTATCCCGGCCAGTTGTCCGGCGGTCAGCAGCAACGTGTAGCACTGGCGCGCGCCCTGGCACCGGCACCTTCGCTGCTGTTGCTGGACGAACCGATGTCGGCCCTCGATGCTCGGGTCCGCGAGCATCTGTGCACCGAATTGCGTCAACTGCAACGCAACCTCGGCGTCACCACCCTGATGGTCACGCACAATCAGGACGAGGCCATGCTGATGGCCGACCGCATCGCCGTGATGAATAACGGCAAGGTCGAGCAATACGCCACGCCGCAGGAAATCTACAACCGCCCGGCCACGCCGTTCGTGGCGGAGTTCGTCGGCCAGGGCAACTGGCTGCCGTTCCAGCGCAACAGCGAGAGTCACGCTCAGGTCGGCGGGATGAACCTGCGCCTGCCTGACGGCAGCGCCAAGAACGCTTCGGGCCGTTTGTTCTGCCGCCCCGAAGCGATCAACGTCAACCCGCCGGTGCACGAAGAAAACCTGTTCCCGGCCAAGGTTCGCGAGATCACGTTCCTCGGCAACCGCTGCCGCATGAGCTTTGAACTCGATCAACTGCCGGGCCATGCCTTGCTGGCCGAACTGGCGCCGGAAGCCATGCCGCGCCTGGGCTCGCAGCAAATCATGGTCGCCTTGCCGCCGCGCAGCCTGCAGGTGTTTGCCTGATGAGCGCGAACATCGCGCTGCCGATTCCGCACAAGCAGGTTCGGCAGGTTTCTCGCGCCGAGATCGGCGACCGGATCTTTGTGGTGGGCGGCAAAGTGCTTTTGCTGGTGTTGCTCGGCGTCGCGGTGCTGATGCCGTTGTTGGCGATTTTCTGGCGAGGTTTCAGTTCCGAGGCCGGGCAGGGCGGTGGTTGGGTCGCTGCTCGTGAGTTGGTCACCAGTGAAAACTTCCACTGGTTGCTGGGCAACAGTTTGAAGGTTTCCCTCAGCGTTGCGGCCATCGTCGTACCGCTGGCTTACCTGTTTGCCTACGCCCTGCAACGCACAATGATTCCGGGCAAGGGCATCTGGCGCGGCATCTCGTTGCTGCCACTGATGGCGCCATCGATGCTGCCGGGGATTGCACTGGTTTACCTGTTCGGCAACCAGGGCATGCTGCGCGGTTTGCTCTCGGACAATATCTACGGCTTCTGGGGCATTGTTCTGGGTGAGGTCATCTACACCTTCCCACACGCTTTGATGATTTTGCTGTCGGCATTGTCTCTAGCGGATGCGCGACTGTTCGATGCCGCTTCCAGCATGGGCGCCAGTCCGGCGAAAGCCTTCCGCAGCATCACCTGGCCAGCGACCCGTCAGGCGGTGTTCGCCGCGTTCTGTCTGGTGTTCACCCTGACCATCACCGACTTCGGTGTGCCGGTGGTGGTCGGTGGCGACTACCAAGTGCTGGCGCTGGAGGCTTACAAAGCCGTGGTCGGCCAACAGCAATTCGGTCGCGGTGCGTTGATCGGCATGGTGCTGTTGCTGCCGGCGCTGTTCAGCTTCGGTGTCGATGCCTGGTTGCGTCGCCGACACGGCGATTCCATGAGCGGCCGGGCGCAAGTGTTCAAACCGGTGCCGTCGACGCTGCGCGACGGTTGCTACTTGGTCATCGTCCTGTTGATCAGTGCAGCGTTGCTGCTGGTGTTCGGCATGGCGGTGTTCTCGTCGCTGGTGAAGTTCTGGCCGTACAACCTGTCGTTGTCGCTTAACCATTACCAATTCAACGACACCGCAGGCGGTGGCTGGCTGGCCTACGGCAACAGCGTGAAGATGGCCTTGTGCACGGCGCTGATCGGTAGCGTGCTGATTTTTACCGGCGCCTACCTGATGGAAAAAACCAGGGGCCAACGCGGACTGAACCTGACCCTGCGCATGCTCAGTTTCGTGCCGATGGCAGTGCCGGGTCTGGTGTTGGGGCTGGGCTACGTTTTCTTCTTCAACCTCACCGGCAACCCGCTGCACGTGCTCTACGGGACCATGACCCTGCTGGTGGTCTGCACCATTGCTCATTATTTGACCACCGCGCAAATGACCGCCACCACTGCGTTGCGCCAGCTCGATGCCGAGTTCGAAGCTGCCGCGTTGTCGCTCAAGGCGCCGCTGTACCGACACTACCTGCGCGTCACCATGCCGATCTGCCTGCCGGCGCTGCTGGACATCGTGCGCTACCTGTTCGTCTCGGCCATGACCACCGTTTCGGCGGCGATCTTCCTCTACAGCCCCGACACCATCCTCGCGGCGGTGGCGGTGCTGAACATGGACGACGCCGGTAACGTCGGCGGCGCGGCGGCGATGTCGACCCTGATTCTGTTCACCTCGGCGGGCGTCTCGCTGCTGCTGGCCTGGGCTTCGCGCGGTTTGTTGCGCCGCTCACAGGCCTGGCGGCAGACCGCGCCCGGTCATTGATTTCCGTATAACCCCTCAACTCAAAACAGGAAAAGATCATGTTCAAGCCCCTGGCCCTGGCCGCTGCTGTCCTCACCGCTTTCAGCCTGAACGCCTTCGCGGCGAAAACCGAGTTGACGGTGTACACCGCCCTCGAAGCCGAACAACTGAAGACCTATAAAGAAGCCTTCGAAAAGGCCAACCCGGACGTCGAGATCAAATGGGTACGCGACTCCACCGGCATCATCACCGCCAAACTGCTGGCCGAAAAAGAACGCCCGCAAGCTGATGCCGTTTGGGGCCTGGCCGCTTCGAGCCTGGCGATCCTCGACCAGCAAGGCATGCTGCAAAGCTACGCGCCGAAAGACCTGGGCAAGATCGGCGGCAACTACCGCGACGCCGCCAACCCGCCAGCCTGGGTCGGCATGGACGTCTGGGCCGCGACCATTTGCTTCAACACCGTCGAAGCGGAGAAGCAGGGACTGAGCAAACCGGTGAGCTGGCAGGACCTGACCAAGCCTGAGTACAAAGGCAAGATCGTCATGCCCAACCCGGCGTCGTCCGGTACCGGTTTCCTCGACGTCAGCGCCTGGCTGCAAACCTTCGGCGAGAAACAGGGCTGGGCGTACATGGATGGCCTGCACCAGAACATCGGCCAGTACGTTCACTCCGGTTCCAAGCCTTGCAAACTGGCAGCGGCGGGCGAGTTCCCGATCGGTATTTCCTTCGAGTACCCGGCCGTTCAGCTGAAACGCCAGGGTGCGCCGCTGGACATCATCCTGCCGAAAGAAGGTTTGGGTTGGGAGATCGAAGCGACGGCTGTGATCAAAGGCACGCCACACGAAGACGCAGCGAAGAAACTGGCTGACTTCTCTGCCAGCCCCGAGGCGATGGAGTTGTACAAAGAAAACTTCGCCGTCCTCGCTCAACCCGGCATCGCCAAGCCGCAGACCGAATTGCCGGCGGACTATGAGCAACGTTTGATCAAGAACGACTTTGCCTGGGCCTCGAAGAACCGCGATGAAATCCTGACCGAATGGCGCAAGCGCTATGACGGCAAGTCCGAGAAAGTGGCGGCCAAGTAAGCTCTTTATTGGCTGACGGGCCTCATCGCTGGCAAGCCAGCTCCTACAATGGACGAGGTTAAACGCAAAATGTGTGAACACCAGTGAACCCTGTGGGAGCTGGCTTGCCAGCGATAGCGGTCTACCCTTCACCACAAATTTCACTGATTGGGGGATTTTCGATGGGCCGCAACGAACAAGTGATCGCCGAGGTATTCGCCCTGTACGAACGCTTTGGCGCCAGCGACTACATCGGCGAGCCAGTGTCGCAAATCGAACACATGTCCCAAGCCGCGCAATACGCGATGGCCGAGGGCTTCGATGACGAAGTGGTCCTGGCGGCGTTCTTTCACGACATCGGGCATATCTGCGCCGAGAACGCCGAAAACATGGGCGGTTTCGGTGTGGTCAGCCATGAGCGTCTGGGCGCCGACTACCTGCGCAACATTGGATTCAGTGAGCGCATGGCGCGTCTGGTGGAGTACCACGTTCAGGCCAAGCGTTATCTGACGCTCAGGGAGCCTGGTTATTACGAGCGCTTGAGCGAAGCCAGTCGCCGAACCCTGGAATATCAGGGAGGGGTGATGACTGAGGCTGAGGCGCAGGTGTTTGAAAAGGACCCGTTGTGTGAGGTCAGTTTGCGCATGCGGCAGTGGGATGAGCTGGCCAAGGAGATGCATGTGCCGGTGATTGATCTTGGCGTGTTGAAGCGCAAGGCCGTCGCCGTCTTGTCCCGCGAGGTCTGCTGAAGAGTCTGACGGCGGATAGAGAAAACGCGCATGGTTCGCCTTGTTGGCAGCGCTCAAGCTGAGCTTTTCCCAAGGAGGCGAATGGATGCGTTTTTTGAAGGTGATTGCACAGGATCGAAGCGGAAAAGGGGTTGCAGATACGCTGCGGTTGCAGTTTTTTCAAGATGAACAATGGCTGCGTGAAGCGACGGACGATGAAGTTCTGCGGCTGAAAACCTTCGGCGCTCATTACTTCAAGTGCAGATGGTTCAACGACGGTGAAGGTGAGGAACGGCATCTGCGTATGTTTTCGCTGAACCCCACCGCCGACGGATCGCCGGACTCGGTGCGGCTGCATTTCCATGAAGGTTCGAACATTGCCTACAAGGCTGCTGTTCATGACCTCGACAACGATGGCGCTTTCGAGAATGTGCTGTGCACCGATGTGGACAACGACGGCCGTGCCAATCGCACGGATCGGACTCGGGTCAATGCGTTGGTGCGGGAATACCTGAAGTTGGATCGGCAGTGATCAATGTTCGAAACCGCGTCACGGCCATCGCGAGCAGGCTCACTCCTACAGGGGAACGCATTCCAATGTGGGAGTGAGCCT
The DNA here is from genome assembly GCF_019947275.1 of Pseudomonas sp. GL-RE-29. Classification (NCBI taxonomy): domain Bacteria; kingdom Pseudomonadati; phylum Pseudomonadota; class Gammaproteobacteria; order Pseudomonadales; family Pseudomonadaceae; genus Pseudomonas; species Pseudomonas sp. GL-RE-29. The sequence continues at coordinate 32,984 of NZ_JAGYGD010000035.1, read as the reverse complement.
GCTCGCGATGGGGCCAGTCCAGACAATACAAACAGTCCGACCTCTACAACTGCTGCGCCAGAACCTCGATCTGCTCCTGCCGCTCCGCCTGATTCAGCTTCGGATGCGGGTTGAGCGACGACCACTGCGGATACGCCCGGGCCTTGTTCAGGGCCTCGGGCAACTTGCCTTCGCGCCAGGTCTTGTCCTGGGGCGTGGCCACCTGAATGCTGTCCATCGCCGCGTGCCCGCGAGCATTGAGCGCTTGCAACAGTTGCCGTTGCCGCAGGGCCAACAGTCGCAGCACGTTGTCATCGACGGTCAGCTCGCGCTGGCCCTTGAGCTTGCCGAGCAAGCGGCTGCCATAACTGCGGGCGGTTTGCAGGGCACCGCCGGCGATGGCACCCGCCAGTGCGGCGGCGCCGAGGGTGATGCCGCCGACCAGCAGATCGACTCCGGCTCCGGCGGCGGCCCCGGCAGCGATGCCGCCACCGACTCGCACGCCCAATTGTTTTAGGGTTTCGGGGTTGAACAGGTCATCGCCCCAGCGGCCATCAAGCAGCGGCAGATCGCTGGCGGCAGCATCCTGCGGGCGGAACGCGTAAAGCTTGAGCAGGGACTCGACGCAGCGCTGTTCCCGTTGGCGCACCGCTTTGCGCAGTTCGCTAATGGCTTGCTGTTCCTGCTCGGCTTCGCTGACCACGCTGCGTCGACAGGCTGCGCAATCGATCAATAATTCGGCAATCAGCCGCGCGGCACTTTGTTCACGCGCCAGGCGTTGGGCTTGCTGATCGGCGATCAAACGTTCCAGTTGCGGCCGCGCGGTTTCCAGCAACAGCGCGAGGCTTTCATAGAGTCGACGCTCACCATCTTCCGGGGGCGCGACGCTGTCGAAACGCACCAGAGCATGCAAACCCAGCCGCGCCAGCGCTTCACGCCACGCGGGTTCGCGATGGTTGGCGCTGCTGACGAAATTCAGCACCGGCAGCAGCGGTTTGCCGCAACTGGCGAGCACTTCCAGCTCATCGCGATACTTGGCCAGCACCGGCTCCCGGGCATCGATCACATAGAGACCGGCGTCCGAAGCCAATAGCTGGCGCAAGACTTTGGCTTCCTGTTCGAAACGCTGCCGCGCTTCGCTGCCATCGAGGAAGCGGGCCAGTCGCGCCGGGCCGTCCAGTCTTTCGCCGGGCCGTTCCAGGCGTTCGAGATAATCGAGCAGGGCGATGGCGTCTTCCAGGCCCGGCGTGTCGTAGAGATCGAGCAGCGGTTCGCCGTCCACCGACAGGCGTGCGCCTTCGACGTGCCGCGTGGTGCTGGGGCGATGGGACACTTCGCCGAATCCGACATCGCGGGTCAGGGTACGCAGCAACGAGGTTTTGCCGACATTGGTGTGACCGACCACGGCAAGTTTCAACGGCTTAGTCATGACCCGTCTCCAGCCAGTTCAACGGTGCGCAATCGGCGAACGGCAACTCAAGCTGTTGCAGCGCCGCATGCCAATCGCCGAGGCGGTCGGCGTCCAGCGCTTCACCGGGCGGCGCTTGCAGCAGCCAGACGCGGGTGGCGCTGGCGCTGCGAGCCAGTTCGGCAATCAATGCGAGGCTGCCGCGATCCGGCGAGCGCCGTGGATCGCAGGCGATCGCCAGACGCGCCGGAGGGAAGCGGCTCAGTTGTTCGAGCAATTTGTGCCGCGATTCGCGGCTGTCGAGAACGCCCGCGTTGCTCACGTTGTTCGGCAATTGCGGCGGCCACGGGCGGTCGTCGTCCAGTTCGATGGCGACCAACAGCGCACCGTCGCTTTGCTGTTCGCTGACGCCACTTTCGACCCGATGAAGTTGCTCAGGCGCCGCATCACTGATCCCCAGACGTTCGCTGGTGGGCATCAACCGTTCGCGCAGTTGCGCGTAACCGGGCAGGTTCAAGTCCAGATGCAACGCAGCTTGCCCGGATTTCCAGCGCCACAGACAAAACAGCGCCAACAGCAGGCGCGGCAAAACCCCGTAGACCAGCAACACGCCCACCAGCCACGCCGCCCAGGCCTGGCGAGCGCTTTCGATGTTTAGCGCGGCATCGCCACTGGCGCGGATCATGTCCACGGTTGGAACGCTGAAGCCAAGCGTTGCCGGCAGCGCGCCGAGGGCTTGGGTCAGGGCGATAAAAGTATCGGCGCCGAGAATGGTGGTTTCCCAGACGAAACCGTAGCGCCGGGTCGCCATCAACGTCAGCAACATCACCAGCGCACTGAGCATCGCCAGCAGCCACAAGCCGTTGACCAGCACGCCGATGGCCCAGCGATTGAGTTTCTGACGCTGCAACAGCAGCAGTAGCGCCGGCGCCAATTGCGCGGCTTTGGCGTCGCGGGCGAGTTTCTCGCTGAGCCACAGCCACAAGCGTCCCAGTGTTGCGCCGTGTTCGCCGGCAAACACCAGGCCCAAGGCCCAACTCAGCAGCAGAATCAGGTTCAGCCCGAGCAGACTGCCCAAAGCCCAGAACACGTTCACCGGTGTTTGGCCGTCGCCGAGTGCGGCAAACGCCAGGCCGGCGCCGCTGACCACGGCCAGCACCGCCATGACGAGCAGCGCCAGTCGTGCACCTTGCAGCCAGTGTTTGAGCGCATCGCTCAGGCCATCGCGGTCCGCCAGCCACAGGGCGCGGCGTTGAATGCGCGACGGCAAATCGCCGCCAGCGCTGCGGGCCAGTCGGTTGGCTTCCAGATCCTCCAGGGGACCTGCGTGTTCTTCGCGCAGGCGGATGGTTTCTGTCAGCCAGAGGTTATTCAGTTCAGTCACGCGGCATCCCGTCGCTCAAATGAGCTGTGAGCATAACCGTTGTGGCGCTTATCGGCGAAAGCGAGGCTCTGGTATCCTCGCCAACATGACTAAATCACTCCCCCTCAGCCTGATCGCAGCCCTCGGTGAAAACCGTGTGATCGGCGTCGACAACAGCATGCCCTGGCACTTGCCGGGGGACTTCAAATACTTCAAGGCCACCACGCTTGGCAAGCCGATCATCATGGGGCGCAAGACCTGGGATTCCCTCGGTCGCCCGCTGCCGGGGCGCTTGAACATCGTGGTCAGCCGTCAGGCGGACCTGGTGCTCGAAGGCGCAGAGGTTTATCCGTCGCTGGAAGCCGCGGTGGTACGCGCCGAGGAATGGGCGAAGGAACAAGGCGTCGATGAGCTGATGCTGATTGGCGGCGCGCAGTTGTATGCGCAAGGGATGGCCCATGCGGATCGTTTGTACCTGACGCGCGTGGCGTTGGGCCCGGAAGGGGATGCGTGGTTTCCGGAGTTTGATTTGGGCCAATGGAAATTGGTTTCCAATGTGCCGAATCCGGCAGAAGGGGATAAGCCGGCGTACAACTTCGAAGTCTGGGAAAAGGCTTAAAAAGCATCGCTGGCAAGCCAGCTCCCACAGTGTCGAAGGTGAAACACAAATTGTGTGAACACCATGATCCTTGTGGGAGCTGGCTTGACAGCGATAGCGGTCTATCAGGCGCTACTTAAGCGTGCGCCAAGGCCGAATGCTCATCCGCATCAAGCAATTCTTTATCCGTCTGTTGCATCAGCTGACTGGTAATCGCCCCCGCGCTGATCGAACCACTCACGTTCAACGCCGTGCGCCCCATATCAATCAGCGGTTCAACCGAAATCAGCAACGCCACCAGTGACACCGGCAAGCCCATCGCCGGCAGCACGATCAACGCAGCAAACGTCGCGCCACCACCAACACCGGCCACACCGGCCGAACTCAGCGTGACAATCGCCACCAGCGTCGCGATCCACAGTGGGTCCAGCGGGTTGATGCCCACGGTCGGCGCAACCATCACCGCCAACATCGCCGGGTACAGACCGGCACAGCCGTTCTGGCCAATCGTCGCGCCGAACGAAGCGGCGAAACTGGCGATGGACTGTGGAATGCCCAAGCGGCTGGTCTGCGCTTCGATGCTCAACGGGATCGTCGCGGCGCTTGAACGGCTGGTGAACGCAAACGTCAGCACCGGCCAGATCTTGCGGAAGAAACGCAGCGGATTGATCCCGGCCGCCGACACCAACAGGCCATGGACTACAAACATCAGCCCCAGGCCGATGTAGGAAACCACGACAAAACTGCCGAGCTTGATGATGTCCTGCAGGTTGGAACCGGCGACCACTTTGGTCATCAGCGCCAGCACGCCGTAGGGCGTCAGCTTCATCACCAGACGCACCAGGCGCATCACCAGGGCTTGCAGAGTGTCGATGGCGTTGATCACTTTCTGACCTTTTTCCGCGTCATCCTTCAGCAATTGCAGCGCCGCGACACCGAGGAACGCAGCGAAGATCACCACGCTGATGATCGACGTCGGCTTGGCCCGCGCCAGGTCGGCGAACGGGTTTTGCGGGATGAACGACAGCAGCAGCTGCGGCACATTGAGGTCGGCGACCTTGCCGGCGTAATCGGTCTGGATGGTTTGCAGGCGCGCCATTTCCTGGGTGCCGGCGACCAGGCCTTCGGCGGTCAGGCCGAACAGGTTGGTCAGGCCGATGCCGATCAGCGCCGCGATGGCGGTGGTGAACAGCAGCGTGCCGATGGTCAGGAAACTGATCTTGCCCAGCGACGAGGCGTTGTGCAGACGAGCCACAGCGCTGAGGATCGAGGCGAACACCAGCGGGATCACGATCATTTGCAGCAACTGCACGTAACCGTTGCCCACCAGATCGAACCAGCCGATCGAGGCTTTCAGCACCGGGCTGCCGGCACCGTAGACAGTGTGCAGCGCCACACCGAACGCCACGCCCAGCACCAAAGCGAGCAGGACTTTTTTCGCCAGGCTCCAGGTGGTGTGGCGGGTTTGTGCGAGACCAAAAAGTAACGCGAGGAATACCAGCAGATTGAGGATCAGCGGCAGATTCATGAAGACTCCGATAAGACTTGTGCCGGTTGCACCCTTGGGCAACCGCGAACCGGCAAGCCTAACAGCTTGATTTCCAATGAATTAATATCAAAAACGTCTGATGACTGTCGTTTTTGGAATAAGCCAATGTCGCTGTGGGGGATGCAGCTGGCGCGAAAGGCACGCTGGCGGTCGCTGACAGACGAGGACTGTCACACTAATTTGTTAGCGTCGATGTCTTTCATTCAGGGAGATATGCCAATGAGGTTCGCACCGAAATTTTTGGCTGCTGCGATTTGTCTTGGCCTCGCCGGGCAGGTATTTGCTACGGATTTGAAACATTGGCCAGCCGATCAGGCCAAGGCGCTGGACGTGATGATCGCGGCCAACGCCAACAAGGGTAACTACGCGGTGTTCGACATGGACAACACCAGTTACCGCTACGACCTCGAAGAGTCTTTGCTGCCCTTCATGGAGAACAAGGGCCTGATCACCCGTGACAAACTCGACCCCTCCCTGAAGCTGATGCCGTTCAAGGACACCGCCGACCACAAGGAAAGCCTGTTCAGCTATTACTACCGCCTGTGTGAAGTCGACGACATGGTGTGTTATCCATGGGTGGCCCAAGTGTTCTCCGGCTTCACGCTCCAGGAACTCAAGGGCTATGTCGACGAGTTGATGGCGTCCGGCAAACCGGTGCCTGCCACGTATTACGAAGGCGATGTGGTCAAGAAGCTGGACGTCAACCCGCCGAAAATCTTCACCGGCCAGCAAGAGCTGTACAACAAGCTGATGGAAAACGGCATCGAGGTCTACGTGATGACCGCCGCCTCCGAAGAACTGGTGCGCATGGTCGCGGCCGATCCGAAGTACGGCTACAACGTCAAACCGCAGAACGTGATCGGCGTGTCGCTGCTGCTCAAGGACCAAAAGACTGGCGAGCTGACCACCGCACGCAAGCAAATCACTGCCGGCAAGTATGACGAGAAGGCCAACCTCGGCCTCGAACTGACCCCGTACCTGTGGACCCCGGCGACCTGGATGGCCGGCAAGCACGCGGCGATCCTGACCTACATCGATGAGTGGAAGAAACCGGTGCTGGTGGGCGGTGATACGCCAACCAGCGACGGCTACATGCTGTTTCACGATGTCGACGTGGCCAAGGGCGGCATCCATTTGTGGGTCAACCGCAAGGACAAGTACATGACCCAGATCCAGGGCATGATGGCCAAGCACGCTGCGGCGCAGGCCAAGGAAGGGTTGCCGGTGACGGCGGACAAGAACTGGGTGATCGTCACACCGCAAGAGATTCAGTAACACCGAGGTGCCTGCATCGCCAGCAAGCCGGCTCCTACAACCGAGCGACGACACAATCCCCTGTAGGAGCTGCCGCAGGCTGCGATCTTTTGACTTTGATTTCAAGAAACAAGATCAAAAGATCGCAGCCTGCGGCAGCTCCAACAGGGGATCTGTGGAAACAAAATACCCCGCACTTGGCGGGGTATTTTTTTGTTCGACGGTTAAGCCTTACAGCCCGTCGAGCATCGCTTTGTTCCGCACAGCACCTTTGTCGGCGCTGGTCGCCAGCAGGGCGTAGGCCTTCAGGGCGGTGGTCACTTTACGTGGACGCACTTCAACCGGTTTCCAGCCTTTCTTGTCCTGCTCTACCCGGCGTGCTGCGAGTTCTTCGTCGCTGACCAACAGGTTGATCGAGCGGTTCGGGATGTCGATCAGCACTTTGTCGCCGTCCTGCACCAGACCGATCGCACCGCCAGCGGCCGCTTCAGGCGAAGCGTGGCCGATGGACAGACCCGAAGTACCGCCGGAGAAGCGGCCGTCGGTGAGCAGGGCGCAGGCTTTGCCCAGGCCTTTGGATTTCAGGTAGGACGTCGGGTAGAGCATTTCCTGCATGCCCGGGCCGCCTTTCGGGCCTTCGTAGCGAATGATGACGATGTCGCCTTCCTTCACTTCGTCGGCGAGGATGCCGCGCACGGCGCTGTCCTGGCTTTCGAAGATCTTCGCGTTGCCTTCGAACACGTGGATCGACTCGTCGACGCCCGCGGTTTTCACTACACAACCGTCCAGCGCGATGTTGCCGTACAGCACGGCCAGGCCGCCTTCTTGCGAGTAAGCGTGCTCGACGCTGCGGATGCAGCCGTTTTCACGGTCGTCGTCCAGGGTTTCCCAGCGGGTCGACTGGCTGAACGCGGTCTGGGTCGGGATGCCCGCAGGGCCGGCCTTGAAGAAGTGGTGCACCGCTTCGTCGTTGGTCTGGGTGATGTCCCACTTGGCGATGGCTTCTTCCATGCTGCGGCTGTGCACGGTCGGCAGCTGGGTGTGCAGCAAGCCGCCACGGGCCAGCGAGCCGAGGATGCTGAAGATCCCGCCGGCACGGTGCACGTCTTCCATGTGGTACTTCTGAATGTTCGGCGCAACCTTGCACAGCTGTGGCACGTGACGGGACAGACGGTCGATGTCGCGCAGGTCGAAATCGATCTCGGCTTCCTGCGCAGCGGCCAGCAAGTGCAGGATGGTGTTGGTGGAACCGCCCATGGCGATGTCCAGGGTCATGGCGTTTTCGAAGGCCTGGAAGTTGGCGATGTTGCGCGGCAACACCGACTCATCGTTCTCGCCGTAGTAACGCTTGCACAGCTCGACGATGGTGCGGCCGGCCTGCAGGAACAGCTGCTCGCGGTCACTGTGGGTGGCCAGGGTCGAACCATTGCCCGGCAATGCCAGGCCCAGTGCTTCGACCAGGCAGTTCATCGAGTTGGCGGTGAACATGCCGGAGCACGAACCGCAAGTCGGGCAGGCGCTACGCTCGTACTCGGCGACTTTCTCGTCAGAAGCGCTGGAGTCGGCGGCGATCACCATGGCGTCGACCAGGTCGAGGCCGTGGGAAGCGAGTTTGGTCTTGCCGGCTTCCATCGGGCCGCCGGAGACGAAGATCACCGGAATGTTCAGGCGCAAGGACGCCATCAGCATGCCAGGGGTGATCTTGTCGCAGTTGGAGATGCAGACGATGGCGTCGGCGCAGTGGGCGTTGACCATGTACTCGACGGAGTCGGCGATGATCTCGCGGCTCGGCAGCGAATACAGCATGCCGTCGTGGCCCATGGCGATACCGTCGTCGACAGCGATGGTGTTGAATTCTTTTGCCACACCGCCGGCGCGTTCGATTTCGCGGGCGACCAGTTGGCCCAGGTCCTTGAGGTGGACGTGGCCCGGTACGAACTGGGTGAAGGAGTTGGCAATGGCGATGATCGGCTTTTTGAAGTCGTCATCTTTCATCCCCGTGGCGCGCCACAGTGCGCGGGCACCGGCCATGTTGCGGCCATGGGTGGATGTTTTCGAGCGGTAATCAGGCATGAAGCACTCCGGGCGGCTAATCAGGTATCAAAAGGGAAGTGAGCTTCTATTGACGTCTGGAACACTCAGAAATGGCCGTGTGTCCGGAAGTTGCCGATAACTTTGCGGGATCGCCGCGCGCTTCAGCTTGAGCTCATAAACCCGCCGGGGGATGACTGGCGATGAATCTCGCGATTCTACACGGCTGGCGGCTGGAGGGAATGCCGGGAAGCGTTGATCCCGTGTTGACGGAGCGTGCGGGATGACGACTGGCAGGTGTCAGCCGATATCGAGTGCCTGTTTATTCCGTTGGTTGATCATTGCATTCAGTCCAAGGCCTGCGACGCTCAATGTCAGGAAGCCAATGGCCAGAGCGGTAATCAGGTCCTCAGGTACCCGGTTGATCACCGTGCTGATCACGCCACCGCTAAGGAACATCAGCACACCGCCGACCGAGGTCGAGGTCCCGGCATATTCCGGATGAATGCTCATGGCCTTGGAGTTGACGATGGGTCTGGTAATCGTTGTGCCGATCGTACAAATCAGCATGGACATCAGCACCGTCGCGGCAGAGAGACCGAAGTGGCGGGTCAGCCACAGCAGCACCGCACCCGAAACCGCGATCAACCCCAGGCCAACAATGATCTGAGTGTTGGCCTGCAGACGCTGATGCAGGACGTTGGCTATTGCGCCGCCGCCTACATACGCAACGCCGTACAGCAACAACGCCCAGGCGTATTCGTAGGGTGAAAGGGCCAGATGTTCCATGAAAATAATGGGTGATGTGACGATGAACGAAAAATGACAGGCGAAGGCGAGGGCGGAAATCAGCCAGTAACTCATAAAGCGAACACCTGAGCAGACATGCCAGTAAGCGCGGAAAAATCCCCCACGGGATGCTGTGCGGATAGACGAGGACTCCTTGAGCAGCCGGCAGGCGCTTAACCAGACTAGAACAGCGAGGGTGACAAACACATAAAAGCTGCCCTGCCAGCCCAACTGCAATTGCAGCCAGGTCCCCAGCAGCGGCGAAATTGAAATGAATACGCCACTCGCGGTCACCATCCAGATCCTGAGTCGCTGCCTTGCATGACCTGTGAACAAATCCTGCACCAGCGCGTGTGACAGCGAAAAGGCCCCGCAACCGATTGCCTGGATCACACGAAACCCTAGAAACCAGCTGTACTCGCTGGACACTGCACACCCAATCGCGCCAATCACCGCGAGGGCCATACCACCCAGCAACAGCTTCTTGCGGCCCCACATGTCCGACAGCGGCCCAACCAGCATCACGGAAAATGCCAGGCTGACGGCGAACAGGCTGACAGACAGGGCCACGTCGGGCGGCGGGATTTGAAAGAAGTCCGACAGGTCGGGAAAGGAAGGAAGAACCACGTCCAACGGGAAGACACTCAGCAGTGTCATGGTCATCAGTAACAGGACGATTAACGGCTTTTCCTGGGTGCTTTCGGCATGGGACATCAATCAACGCACTCGTTCCGTGAGGGGTGAACGAGGATTGATTTGATGGAAAGGCAAGTCAATGCAGGCGAGCGTGGGGGATTTCTGAAACCTTTGTAGGAGCGAGCCTGCTCGCGAAAAACGTCAACGATTACGCGGTGTATCTGGTTGTCCGCGGTGTCTTGGCGTTTTATCGCGAGCAGGCTCGCTCCTACAGGGGGTAGGGGTTAGCTGTTAGGCAGCAACCGGCAGGTGATGCTCTTGATGTAGCGGGTTTCGGCGATGGCCGGGTGCACCGGGTGATCCGGGCCTTGACCGCCGCGCTCAAGCATCTGGATGTTGCGGTCCAGGTGACGGGCGCTGGTCAGCAGGATGTTCTGCAGATCGTCTTCCGGCAGGTGCATCGAGCACGAAGCGCTGACCAGGATGCCGTCCTTGCTGAGCAGGCGCATGGCTTGCTCGTTCAGGCGACGGTAGGCGCCTTCGCCGTTCTTCATGTCTTTTTTGCGTTTGATGAACGCCGGTGGGTCAGCAACGATTACGTCGAAACGTTCTTCGCTGGCTTTCAGCTCTTTCAGGGCTTCGAAGACGTCGCCTTCGATGCAGGTCATCTTGTCGGCGAAGCCGTTCAGCGCGGCGTTGCGCTCAACGCCGTCGAGGGCGAAGGCGGAAGCGTCGACGCAGAATACTTCGCTGGCGCCGAACGCCGCAGCCTGCACGCCCCAGCCACCGATGTAGCTGTACAGGTCCAATACCCGTTTGCCCTTGGCATACGGGGCCAGGCGGGCGCGGTTCATGCGGTGGTCGTAGAACCAGCCGGTTTTCTGGCCCTGGATGACCGGGGCTTCGAATTTCACGCCGTTCTCTTCCAGCGCAACCCACTCCGGCACCAGGCCGAACACGGTTTCGACGTAGCGATTGAGGCCTTCGGCATCACGGGCAGCGGAGTCATTCTTGAACAGAATGCCGCTTGGCTTGAGCACTTGGGTCAGCGCCGCAATCACGTCGTCTTTATGAGCTTCCATGGTCGCCGAGGCGATCTGCACCACCAGAATGTCGCCGAAACGGTCGACCACCAGACCTGGCAGCAGGTCGGAATCGCCGTAGACCAGGCGATAGAACGGCTTGTCGAACAGGCGATCACGCAGCGACAGGGCGACGTTCAAACGATGCACCAGCAGCGACTTGTCCAACGGCAACTTGATGTCGCGCGACAGCAAACGGGCGCAAATCAGGTTGTTCGGGCTCATGGCAACGATGCCCAGTGGCTTGCCGCCAGCGGCTTCGAGGATCGCCTGATCGCCGGCCTTGAAGCCGTGCAACGGGGTGGCGGCCACGTCGATTTCGTTGCTGTAGACCCACAAGTGGCCGTTGCGCAGGCGACGGTCGGCGTTGGCTTTGAGGCGCAGGCTAGGCAGGGACATGACGTCGCTCCGGAAAAAAGAGCGGGAGTATAGCGTGTTGCGCTCAAGGATTGGCCGGCGAGTGGACATGCGGCGAGGGAGCTTGCTCCCGCTGGGTGGCGAAGCCGTCACAATCATCAGTAGGTGCGCCTGCTTCGCAGGCGAGCGGGAGCAAGCTCCCTCGCCACAGAGAGTGTTTTCAGCTCGAAGGTACTGGATAAAACTTTGGGCGCGACAGCGGCTCAAGGTGTCGGATCCAATTTATAAAAGCTAGAATCGGCGCCTGGCCCAGAGTGTGTACTTATGTCCCAAGAGCTGACTCCCGAACAAATCCAGCAATCCCTGCAAGGCATCAGTGTGCCGGCCCAACCGCAGATCATGGTGGATCTGCAGATGGAGCAGTACATGCCCGACCCGGATCTGGAGGTGATCGCGAAGCTGATCTCCCAGGATCCAGGTCTCTCAGGCTCGTTGTTGAAAATCGTCAATTCGCCCTATTACGGGCTGAGCAACAAGATCGCTTCGATCCAGCGCGCAGTGAATTTGCTCGGCAGCCGGTCGATCATCAACCTGATCAACGCGCAATCGATCAAGGGCGAGATGAACGACGACACCATCGTCACCTTGAACCGTTTCTGGGACACCGCCCAGGATGTGGCGATGACCTGCCTGACGCTGGCCAAGCGCATCGGTGTGCAGAATGGCGATGAGGCTTACGCGCTGGGCCTGTTCCACGACTGTGGCGTGCCGCTGATGTTGCAGCGCTTCCCCAACTACATGACCGTTTTGGAGCAGGCTTACGCCAGTGCCAGCGCTGAATGCCGGGTAGTGGATACGGAGAACCAGGTGTTTAATACCAACCACGCGGTGGTCGGTTATTACACGGCCAAGTCCTGGCGCCTGCCGGATCATGTGTCCGCGGCAATCGCCAATCACCACAACGCCCTGGCGATTTTCAGCGATGAGTCGTCGCGCAACAGCTCGTTGAAGAACCTGTTGGCAATCCTGAAAATGGCCGAGCACATTTGTGCATCCTACCGGGTGTTGGGCAACCAGACCGAGGACCACGAGTGGAACAGCATCGCGCATCTGGTGCTCGATTACGTCGGCCTCTCGGATTACGATTTCGAGACGCTCAAACAGACGATCCGCGACCTTGGCACGCACCGCTGAGTCTCGGACCTTCTTCTTATACGAGTGCCTGATTCGAGAGCGCCATGCCTGAACTGCCAGAAGTCGAAACCACCCGTCGCGGCATCGCGCCGCACCTGGAAGGCCAGCGCGTCAGCCGGGTGATCGTGCGTGATCGGCGTCTGCGCTGGCCGATCCCCGAAGACCTGGATATCCGGTTGTCCGGCCAACGCATCGTGTTGGTGGAGCGTCGCGCCAAGTACCTGCTGATCAATGCCGAAGTTGGCACGTTGATCAGCCACTTGGGCATGTCGGGGAATTTGCGTCTGGTGGAAGTCGGCATGCCGGCGGCCAAGCATGAGCACGTGGACATCGAACTGGAGTCGGGCCTGGCCCTGCGCTACACCGACCCGCGACGGTTCGGCGCGATGCTCTGGAGCCTTGACCCGCTCAACCATGAACTGCTGATTCGCCTGGGGCCGGAGCCGCTGACCGACCTGTTTGACGGCGAGCGCTTGTTCCAGCAGTCCCGTGGGCGTTCGATGGCGGTCAAGCCGTTCATCATGGACAACGCGGTGGTGGTCGGCGTCGGCAACATCTATGCGACCGAAGCGCTGTTCGCCGCGGGTATCGATCCGCGCCGGGAAGCCAAGAGCATTTCCCGGGCGCGCTATTTGAAACTGGCGATCGAGATCAAACGCATTCTGGCTGCCGCCATCGAGCGCGGCGGTACGACGCTGCGGGACTTTATCGGTGGTGACGGTCAGCCGGGCTATTTCCAGCAGGAATTGTTCGTGTACGGCCGCGGCGCTGAACCGTGCAAGGTCTGTGGCACGCAATTGCGGGAAGTGAAACTCGGGCAGCGCGCCAGCGTCTTTTGCCCGCGCTGCCAGAGCTGAAACGCCTGCGGTCTATAGTCAGTGTTCTGACTGTCTAGCCGAAGGACCGCGCCATGATCCTGTTTCGAACCCTTGTCGCCGCATTTCTGTTGAGCATCTGCGCGTCAGCCGTCGCCAACAGTGGCAGCGGCGATCCGCGTTACACCATCCAGAACCCGCCTGCTTACGCGATGATTGGCGACCTGCTGATTGCCCGGCCGTTGCTGGTCGTGGCGACGGTGATTGGAGCCGGGGTGTTTGTGGTGTCGTTGCCTTTTACTGCCATGGGTGGCGGGGTAGGCGATGCGGGGCAGGCGCTGGTGGCTGATCCGGCGAAGGCGGCGTTTGTGCGGTGTCTGGGGTGTGTCGGGGAGGGGTTTGAGCAGCGGGAGTAAGACAGTTGATTCTTTGGTGTCTCTGATGGCGTCATCGCGGGCAAGCCCGCTCCCGCAGGGTTTAGGGGGCCTTGTGGGAGCGGGCTTGCCCGCGAAGGCTGCATAACGGATATCGAAGATTCAGGCCTTGCCAGTAATCTTCCGATACTTCTCCATCAACTGCTCTTCAGTCTCCGGATGGGCTTCGTCCAGCGGGATGCAATCCACCGGGCAGACCTGCTGGCACTGCGGTTCGTCGTAGTGACCGACGCATTGCGTGCACAGGTTCGGGTCGATCACGTAGATCTCTTCGCCTTGGGAAATGGCGGCGTTCGGGCACTCGGGTTCGCAGACGTCGCAGTTGATGCAATCGTCGGTGATGATCAGGGACATGCTAACTCCAGCCGGGGCGGCAGGCCCGGGCGCAATAAATCAATGCGCGTAATTGTGCCGCATTGGCGCCTGCGTTGCACGCAGGTGCGACGTACTGCAGGAGCCGGCTTGCTGGCGAAGGCGGTGTGTCAGGTGCACCGCGTTGCATTGATCGCCAGCAAGCCGGCTCCTACAGATCGGGATTACTTCTTGAAACGTTCGGTCAGGGCATCCGCCACCACAGGGTGCACGAACTTGGTGATATCGCCGCCCAGGGCCGCAATTTCACGGACCAGCGTCGAGGAAATGAACGAATAACGCTCGGACGGGGTAAGAAACAGGCTTTCCACATCCGGCGCCAATTGGCGGTTCATGTTGGCCAGCTGGAACTCGTATTCGAAATCCGACACGGCGCGCAGACCACGCAGGAACACGTTGGCATTCTGCTCTTTGGCGAAATGCGCCAACAGCGTCGAAAAGCCGACGACTTCAACGTTCGGCAGATGTTTGGTGACCTCGCGGGCCAGCTCCACACGCTGTTCCAGAGGAAACAACGGGTTTTTCTTCGGGCTGGCGGCGACGGCAATGATCACGTGATCGAACAGGCGCGAGGCGCGTTCGACCAGATCGCCATGGCCCTTGGTAATAGGGTCGAAGGTACCTGGGTACAACACTCGGTTCATCGCGGCGTCCTGGCGGGAGTGCGTTGGGGAGTCGGATGGTATCGCAGCCTTCCCGGTCGGGAAAGTCGCCTGTTGGGTAAGAAAGCACTATAGACGATGGGAATAATCGTCGTTTTCATGAGTTTCTTAAACGTTCGGCCAGTGAAGTCGCCAGTTGCGCCGTCAGTCCATAGACCGATAACTGCGGGTTTGCGCCAATGCTGGTAGGGAACAGCGAGCCGTCGTGTATCGAAAGATTGCCCAGTTGATGATGCCGGCCGAGGCTGTCGGTCACGGCGGTTTTCGCATCCTCACCCATCGCGCAACCGCCCATGACATGCGCGCTGCCCAGCCGCGTTCGGTACAACTCCAGGCTCAAGCCATCGATCAACGTGCGCGCTTCGCCCAGGGTTTTCACATAACGAGCATCGGCGTGCATCGGCATGACGGCCTTGGCGCCACCGGCGAACTGAATCTCGGCCATGCTGTGGAATGCCCGGCGCAGACCGTCCCAGACATAAGGCGAAACCGGATAATCGAGCACCGGCGTGCCGTCACTGCGCAGCTCGACGCTGCCACCGGGGCTGTCCGGGTGAAAGCCGTCGCGCAGTAACGCGAGCATGGCGTGGGTATGTGGCAGGTTGGCCATGTGCTGGGCATTTTCCTGGCCGAAACCCCCAAGCAGCGTCGCCGCCAGTGCCGGGTGCAGCGGCGGCACTTCCAGTTTGTAAGCCATTTTCCCGGTGGTGCCGTCCTGCCATTGGAAATGGTCGGAGTAGATCGACTGCGGCGCGCCGTAGAACGGGTTGATCACCTCGTCGAACAAACCGGCGGACATGTTCACCACATGCAGAAAGGTGCGTTTGCCCAGGCGTTTGTGCGGATCCGGTGCGTCGGAACGCAACAGCAACGCCGGGCTGTTAATGCCGCCACCGGCCAGCACGTAATGCCGCGCTTTCACCGTGATGCGGCGCCCTGTGGGTTCGACGCAACGCTCGTCCATCGCCACGCATTGCAGCCCGGTGACTTTATCGCCGCTGATCACGAGTTTTTCGGCACGGGCCAGATAGAGCAGCTCGCCACCTTTTTCCAGGGTGGCGGGAATGGTTGTGACCATCATCGATTGTTTGGCGTTGGTCGGGCAGCCCATGCCGCAGTAGCCGAGGTTCCAGCAGCCGCGCACATTACGCGGGATGACATGCCAGCTGTACCCGAGTTTTTCGCAGCCTTTGCGGATGACGTCGTTGTTGGCGTTGGGCGGGACCATCCACGGCGCGACGCCCAGGCGCTGTTCCATTTTCTCGAACCATGGCGCCATTTCCGTCGATGAGTGGCCCTTCACGTTGTGTTCTTTGGCCCAGTGTTCAAGGGTCGGCTGCGGCGTGCGGAAGCTGGAGGTCCAGTTGATCAGTGTGGTGCCGCCCACGGCGCGCCCCTGGAGGATAGTGATCGCGCCGTCCTTGCTCATGCGGCCGATGCCTTCCTGATAGAGGCTGGCGTAGGCCTGGTCTTCAAGCAGCTTGAAGTCGGTGCTGGTCTTGAGCGGGCCTTCCTCGATCAGCAGCACTTTGTACCCGGCTGCGCTGAGGATTTCCGCTGTGGTCCCGCCGCCTGCGCCACTGCCGATGATCGCCACATCCGCTTCGAGGGTCAGGTCCTGGCTCAGTTGCGAGCCGTTGTAGGTTTTCCAGCCACGGGCCATGCCTTCGCGGAACGGGTCGGGTACGGGCATCTTCTGGTTCTCTTGTTTTTATGTTTTAGAGGTGTGGTGATCATCAGGCCGCCATCGCGAGCACGAGGGTTACGCGATCCCCTGTGGGAGCGAGCCTGCTCGCGAATGGGGCGACTCGATTTCAAACCGTGGGCGGCCCGGGATACCCGCAATGCGCCCACGATTCCTTGCGCCCATACCAAGCCATCATCACCAGTTGCAGCAACGAGCTGTGACCCATGCGCAGCAGGCTCAACGAGCTGTTTTCCCAGCGATCGAGAAAGTGCCGGATCTCGTCAGCGCTGGCGTTTTCCCAACTGCCCCAGATCCCGGTCAGCGGCCCGCGGGTCACTGCCATGCCGAGCACGTCGAACAATTGCCGGGTCAGCTTGAGCATTTCCGGCGACAGGTGATCGAGGCTGTAATCCAGGCTCTTGAGGGTGCCTTCGATGGCGTCGGGCATGCGTTCAACAGCCACGGCACCTTCAAGCATCACCGGGACCAGTGCCCGCAGAAACAACAGATCGCCACTGCGCAGGGCTGTAAAACCGCTAGCCGCAACATTCGACGAGCAACCGCTGAGGCTGGCCCCCAACCCGGCGGTGGCGAGAAAGGCGCTGGCGCCGAGGCTGAATTTAAGCAGGCCGCGCCGTGACAGCGCGGGAGTTTCGGACAGGCTTGGGCTCATTCTTGTTATTACCCGACGGTGTGGATCGTTAGCGAATAAACAGCTTCTGGATCAGTTTCTGAATGGATTTGCCGTACGGCGGATAGATCAGCTTCGCCGCGTTGAAGCGCTGTTTGATCAGCACACCCTTGGCCTTGCTGAAGGTCAGGAAGCCTTCGTGGCCGTGGTAATGCCCCATGCCCGAGGCGCCGATGCCGCCGAATGGCATGTCGTCCTGGGCAACGTGCAGCAGGGTGTCGTTGAGGCACACGCCGCCCGAGTGGGTTTCGTGGAGGACGCGATTTTGCTCGCGCTTGTCGTAGCCGAAGTAGTACAGCGCCAGTGGGCGAGGGCGCTGGTTGATGTAGGCAAACGCCTGATCCAGATCCTTGTACGGCACGACCGGCAGCAATGGGCCGAAGATTTCGTCCTGCATCACGGTCATGTCGTCGCTGACATTGAGCAGCAGGCTATGCCCCATGCGGCGTCCCTGACCTTGCTCGAACAGCGAAATCAGCTGCGCGCCTTTATCGGTGGCATCGCTGATGTAGCCGTTGAGACGCGCCAGTTGTCGGTCGTTGATGATCGCGGTGTAGTCCGGGTTGTCTGCCAAGGTCGGATAAAACCCTCGAACGGCCGAGCGATAAGCCTCGACGAAATCGCCGATGCGCTCTTCCGGAACGAGTACGTAATCCGGGGCCACGCAGGTCTGGCCAGCGTTGAGCGTTTTACCGAAAGCGATGCGTTCGGCGGCGTCCTTGAGGGGCACATCGTGAGAAACGATAGCCGGGGATTTGCCGCCCAGTTCCAGAGTCACTGGCGTCAGGTTCTCCGCCGCCGCGCGCATTACATGTTTGCCAATGCTGGTGGCGCCGGTGAACAACAAATGATCGAAGCGCAGGCGCGAAAACGCCACACCAATATCGGCCTCGCCCAGCACCACGCAGACCAGGTCTTCGGGGAAGATTCGAGCCAGCAATTGCTTCATCAGCAAACCGGTGGCAGGCGTCGATTCGCTGAGTTTGAGCATCACCCGATTGCCCGCCGACAACGCGCCGACCAAAGGCCCGATGGCCAGATACAAAGGGTAGTTCCACGGCACGATCACCCCGACCACACCCAGCGGCTGGTAAATCACTTTCGCCGAGGCTGGCTGGAAGGCTACGCCGACTTTGCGCCGCGACGCCTTCATCCAGCCGTTGAGATGCCGGCTGGCGTAGTGGATGCCATGCAGGCTGGGCATCAGTTCGGCGAGCAGGGTTTCGTTGGCGCTGCGATGGCTGAAGTCCTGGCTGATCGCGTCGATCAAGGCCTGACGCTCAGTGTTCAACAAATCCTTCAGCGCCTTGAGCCATTGCTGGCGCTGAGCGGCGGGCGGCATCGGGTTGGCGGCATAGGCCGCGCGTTGCGCGTCGAACAGGGTTTGGAGCTGTTCCAAAGGCTGCTGTAGGTTCTGCAGGTAGGAAATGTCAGCAGTCATGGTCGGCTCCGGATTTATTGTAATGAGGGACTTTTTAGAGTCTATGCTCTAGAAAGTCAAATGCCATCCTGGCGCAGCTTTGTTTTATCCCCTGGCGGATAGGTCGTAAGATGCCCGGCAACGCACTCTGAAGTTAAGCTCAAGCCATGCCCCCACGGATAAAAACAAGCGAGCGCATCGTGCAGAACAGCCTGGAGCTGTTCAATCAGCAGGGCGAGCGCAGCATCAGCACCAATCACATTGCTGCCCACATGGAGATTTCTCCGGGCAACCTGTATTACCACTTCCCCAACAAGCAGGCGATCATCGCCGTGCTGTTCAGTGAATACGAAAGCCTGGTGGACAGCTTCCTGCGCCCGCCCCAGGGCCGCGCCGCCACGGTGGAAGACAAGCGTTTCTACCTCAAGGAATTGCTCTCGGCGATGTGGCGCTACCGGTTTTTGCATCGCGATCTTGAGCACTTGCTCGATAGCGATTCGGATCTGGCCGCGCGCTACCGACGGTTTTCCCAGCGTTGCCTGATCCAGGGCACGCACATCTACGAAGGCTTCGTTGCGGCCGGTATCCTCAAGATGGACCGGGTGCAGATCGAATCCCTGACGCTCAATGCCTGGATCATCCTCACATCCTGGGTGCGATTTCTGTGCACCACGCGGGAAAACTCCACCCATCTCAGCGAGCAAGCGATTAAACGCGGGGTGTATCAGGTACTGGTGCTGGAGGCCGGGTTCGTCACCGATCAGTCCCGGGCCGAGGTGAATGCCTTGTTCGAAGAATTTTACGTGCCGCTGGCCCAAGCGCTGGAAGAAGTGCAGTAGGATCGGGTTTCGCCCAATCACAGGAGCCCGTTATGCCCATTGCGCAACTGATCAGCCCGCAAGCACTGGACCTGAAAAAGGACCAGCCGGGGCTGGTGATTCTGGATTGTCGTTTTGCCCTCGAAGACCCGGATTACGGTCAGCGCAGCTATGCCGAAGGACACATCGCCGGGTCGAGTTTTGCCGATCTTGAGCGTGATCTCAGCGGGAAGGTGGTCAAGGGCGTGACCGGGCGTCATCCGTTGCCCGAGCCTGCTGATTTGATCGAGCGACTGCAAGCTTGGGGTATCAACGCCGACAGTGAAGTGGTTTTGTACGACGACGGCCCGGGTGCCTTCGCGGCGCGGGCCTGGTGGTTGCTGGCGTGGCTGGGCAAGCGTGATGGCGTGTACATCCTCGATGGCGGGCTCAAGGCCTGGCACGCGGCCGGTTTGCCGTTGAGCCTGGATGCGCCGTCGATCACCCGCGGGTCATTTACCGGCAAGCCTGACGATTCGTTGCTGCTCAGTGCAGAACGGTTGCAGAAGCGTCTCGCCAAACCCGAACTGACCTTGCTCGACGCCCGCGCCTTGCCACGCTTCAAGGGCGAAGTGGAGCCGATCGACCCGGTTGCCGGACACATCCCCGGCGCGCAATGTGCCGCGTTCACCGACAACCTTGGCAGCGACGGACGCTTTCTGCCGGCCGATCAGCTCAAGCAGCGTTTTGCTGCGAAGTTGGGTGTCCGCTCGCCGAATGATCTGGTGGCGTATTGCGGCTCAGGCGTGACGGCTTGTCACAACCTGTTTGCGTTGTGTCTGGCGGGTTATCCGTTGGGGGCGTTGTATGCGGGATCGTGGAGTGAGTGGATCAATGATCCTTCACGCGCAATCGCAACAGGCGAATAAACGCACGCTTCTGTAGGAGCTGGCTTGCCAGCGATAGAAGCGACGCGGTACTTCAGGATGACCGCGTTATCGTTCATCGCTGGCAAGCCAGCTCCTACAGTCGTATTGATTTCTTGAGTGATTGCCCGGCACTGCGATACGCCCCCGGCCCCACCCCATACACCTGCTTGAACTGCCGACTCAGATGACTCTGGTCGGCAAAACCCAATTGCGTCGCCACTTCCAGCGGTAAACAACCACTCTGCAACAACGCCCGCGCCCGGGCGATGCGCTGCTGCATCAGCCAGGTGTGCGGCGGCATGCCGGTAACACGGCGGAACACCCGGGCGAAATGGAAAGGCGACAGGTTCACCGCCGCCGCCAGTTCTTCCAGCGAGGGTGGCGCGGCCGATCACGTAACCGTCATGCACATGGGGCGCGAAACGGTGATCGATGTAGCGCGCCGATAACAACTCGACTCCGGCCAGCGGTGCGGTTTGCCAAAAGTGAATGGACTCGCCCTGATCGCTGCTCATTGCTTACCCGCGACCTGCGGTGGTCAGCCATTGAGGAATGCGCCGTTCCAGGTAGTAGCCCGGTTGCCGGACCGAGCCATCGACGAACCCGACATGCCCGCCCTTGGCCTGCAACTCGAATTGCGTGCAGGCGGATAACTCATCGGCGTGCGGCAGGCTGTGGGGAAAAACGAAGGGATCGTCCGCTGCCTGAATGATCAGGGTCGGCGTACGTATTTCCCCAAGGAAGTAGCGACTGGAAGCGCGACGGTAGTAATCCTCGGCATCCACGTAACCGTTCAGTGGCGCGGTCACGCGGCCGTCAAAGTCCCAGAATGTGCGCATGTTTTCCAACGAGCCGAGCGCGGCCAATGCCGCCAGGCCATCCTCACGCCCGTCATGCTGGAATTGCCGCTGCTTGTTCTTGATATAGGCCAGCATCTCGCGCATGAAGTGCGCCTGATAGACCTTGGAAAACCCTTGGCCGATCCGGTCGGCGCACTGGTCCAGACGAAACGGCACCGACACCGCCACGGCACCAAGCACGCCACTGTCGCTGCCGGTCTCGCCCAGATGCTTGAGCAAGACATTGCCGCCCAGGGAATATCCAACCGCATACAACGGGGCGAGTGGCCGTTTGGCCCGCAGGTGCTTGATGGCTTCGGCCAGGTCTTCACTGGCGCCGGAATGGTAGCTGCGCGGCAACAGATTGGGTTCGCCCGAGCAGCCGCGCCAATTTAACGCGACGCTGGCCCAACCCTGATTCCCGAGCGCCTTTTGCATGCCGGCCACGTACGGCGAATTCGATGAACCGGTTAGGCCATGCAGCACCAGGACCAATGGCGCGTCGGCGGTGTGAGGGCCGTGCCAGTCGAGATCGAGGAAGTCGCCATCCTCAAGCCACAAGCGTTCGCGCTCGCGCTCGATGTGCGTGGTTTTGCGCCACAGCGGCCCCCACAAGGTCTGCAAGTGCGGGTTGCCGAGGCCGAAGGCGGGGGTGAAGCGTTCTGACGGATGGGACACGATTGTTCTCGAAGCAGCGGCGCCTGCCTGCGATGAGGCACGCGCCTTGTTCAGGCAGGTCGATCAGCCGGTGATCTCTGCCATACGTTGCCACAACGAATAATAGACCCGCCCGGATTTCTGCTCCCGGTGCAGGCGCCAGTTGCCTGGCAGTCCGAGGGTCGACGGCGCGCTTTCGCTCTCGGTGTACACCCACGCTTCTTCGGCCAGCCATTGGCGCTCTTCGAGCAACGTGCAAACGGCGGGCAGCAGGTTCTGGTTGAACGGCGGATCGAGGAACACCAGATCGTAAGCAACCGCTGGCTGGGTTTCCAGATAGCGCAGCGCATCGGCGGTCTGAACCTGGCCTGTGGTGCAACGCAGCGTGCCCAGGTGTTCCTTGAGGCTGGATACCGCAAGGCTGCTGGAATCCAGCGCCTGGCCCATGGCGGCGCCACGGGACAAGGCTTCGAGAAACAGCGCGCCGCTGCCGGCGAACGGATCGAGCACCTTGGCGCCCGGCACGTACGGCGCGAGCCAGTTGAACAGGGTTTCACGCACGCGGTCCGGCGTCGGACGCAGGCCCGGGGCATCAGGGAAGCTCAGCTTACGGCTGCGCCATTCGCCGCCGATGATGCGCAATTGGTTCACGCCGTTGTGCACGTTGTGAACAGGTTTTTTAGGACGGGAAGTAGCCATTAATGCTCCGGAACCCCGAGCGGTTGCTCGGCAGGTTTATCAGTAGGGGCCGGTAACGGCTTTTGCGGCACGGTCGGGCCAGCGCTGACGATGACCATTTTGTCCGTGCTCAGGTGTTTGTTCAGTGCAGCTTTGACTTGCTCGACGGTCAGGTTCTGGGACTGTTGCATGAAGTCTTCCAGGTGACTCAGCGGCAGATTATAGAAGCCGATGGCGCCCAGTTGGCCGACGATATCGGCGTTGCTGGCGGTGGACAGCGGGAAACTGCCGGCCAGTTCGCGCTTGGCGTCGTCGAGCTCTTTTTCGGTCGGCCCGGTTTTAAGGTAGTCGGCGAGAACGTCCTGCACCAGTTTCAGGGTGCCCTCGCTCATTTCGGCGCGGGTTTGCAGGTTGATCAGGAACGGGCCGCGCGCCTGCATCGGGGTGAAGCCCGAATACACGCCGTAAGCCAGGCCACGCTTCTCGCGCACTTCGCTCATCAGTCGAGTACCGAAACCGCCGCCGCCAAGAATCTGGTTGCCCATGGACAGTGCCGCGTAGTCGGGATCGTCACGGTCGATGCCCAGTTGGGCGAGCATCAGGTTGGTCTGCTTCGACGGGAATTCGATGTGACCGATGCTGGCCTTGGGTTCGGCCGGTTGTGCGATCTTCGGCAGCGCCGGGCCCTTGGGCAGGCCAGCGGAAACCTGCGCGGCAATGGCTTCGGCTTCGGCGCGGGACAAGTCACCAACCAGCGCGATCACCACGTTGCCTGCTGCGTAGGCTTTCTCGTGGAAGGCCCGCAATTGCGCAACGGTTATGCCTGGAACGGTGTTGGCGGCGCCGTCGCTGGCATGCGCGTACGGATGATCGCCGTACAAGCGGTTCATCAGTTCCAGGCTGGCCAGTTTGCCGGGGTTCTGTTTCTGATACTCGAAACCGGCGAGCATCTGGTTCTTGATACGGGCAAACGAGTCGGCAGGGAAGGTGGGTTTGCCGACGACTTCGGTAAACAGCTTTAACGCCGGTTCACGTTTATCCACAGCGCTGAGGCTGCGCAGGGACGCAACGGCCATGTCTTTGTAAGCGCCATTGCCGAAATCGGCGCCCAGGCCTTCGAAGCCCTGGGCGATGACGCTGACGTCCTTGCCGGCCACGCCTTCGTTAAGCATGGCGTTGGTCAGCAGTGCCAAACCGGGCGCGTCGCCGTCCTGGCTACTGCCGGCGGCAAAGATCAGGCGCATGTCGAACATCGGCAACTCACGCGCTTCGACAAACAGTACCTTGGCGCCTTCGGCGGTGTTCCAGGTCTGCACGTCGAGTTTGCGATGGCTCGGCGCCTTGCCGTTGAGTTCGGTCAGCGATTGCAGCTTCTGACTGGCCTTGGCTTTGTCCAGCGCTTCGCTGGCATTGGACTCATCGGTTTTCGAGAAATAGAACGCGGCGGACCCGATCAGGGCGACGACGATCAGGCCGAGCAGGGCCAGGCGTGGTTTTTTACGCTCACTCATGAGTCGTCTCCTCTGGCAGTACATGGGCGACGCTGAGACGTTCGCGGGTGAAATACAGCTTGGCGGCGTTCTGGATGTCTTGCGGTGTCACGCTTTCCAGATCGGCGAGTTCGGTGTCCATCAGTTTCCAGGACAGGCCGACGGTCTCCAGTTGGCCGATAGCGGTGGCCTGGCTGGTGATCGAGTCGCGCTCGTAGACCAGTCCGGCGATGACCTGTGCACGCACGCGCTCCAGTTCTTCGGCGGACGGCGCAGTGGTTTTCAGCTGTTCGAGCAGCTTCCACAAACCGGCTTCCGCCTGGTCGATGGTTTTGTTTTTCTGCGTGTTTGGCGAAGCCGACAAGGTGAACAGGCTGTCACCACGGGTGTAGGCGTCGTAGCTCGACGATCCACCGGACACCAGCTCTTCGCCGCGTTCCAGTTGCGTCGGGATGCGTGCGCTGTAGCCGCCGTCGAGCAGGGCCGAGATCAGGCGCAAGGCATTCACCGAGCGTTTGTCTTCGGCGGTGGCGATGCTCGGCACGTTGAAGGCCAGCATCAGGCTGGGCAATTGGGTCTTCACGTGCAGGGTGATCTGGCGTTCGCCGGGCTCGGCCAATTCCAGCGGAATCTTCGCTGATGGCACGTCGCGTTTGGCGATCGGGCCGAAGTAGCGCTGGGCCAGGGTTTTGACTTCGTCCGGGGTCACGTCGCCAACCACCACCAGCGTGGCGTTGTTCGGCACGTACCAGGATTGATACCAATGGCGCAGCTCTTCGACCTTCATGCGATCCAGATCCGCCATCCAGCCGATGGTGGGCGTGTGATAGCCGCTGGCCGGGTAAGCCATGGCCTTGAAGCGCTCATAGGCCTTGGACATCGGTTTGTCGTCGGTGCGCAGGCGACGTTCTTCTTTAATGACTTCGATTTCCCGGGCGAACTCGTCGGCCGGCAGGCGCAGGCTGGCCATGCGGTCAGCTTCCAGCTCGAAGGCCACGCCCAGACGGTCGCGGGCCAGCACCTGGTAATACGCGGTGAAGTCGTCGCTGGTGAAAGCGTTCTCTTCGGCGCCGAGGTCGCGCAGGATCAGCGAGGCTTCGCCGGGGCCGACTTTCTCGCTGCCCTTGAACATCATGTGTTCCAGTGCGTGGGACAAACCGGTCTGACCCGGCGTCTCGTAGCTGGAGCCGACTTTGTACCAGACCTGTGAAACCACCACCGGCGCTCGATGGTCTTCGCGCACGACGACCTTCAATCCGTTGTCGAGGGTGAATTCATGGGTGGGTTGCGGGTCGGCAGCCAGGGCTGAAAGAGGCAGGCAAACTGTGCTGAGCAGCAGGCCTGCGGCGCGGCGGGCTAGAGCATTCATTCGTTTTTAAACCTTTGGGGCTGCCCGCTTGTTCTTAGCGTCAGCGGGCGAGAGGGTGCTAGGATACTGATCCGTTTTACTGGCGGCCACGCCTATCAGGCCTTTGATCGGCCGGAAGGTTGTATGGGTTACCGGCAGAAGCTTTGAGTTTGTCAGCTAAACTCTGTGTTTTCGCCGACGATGCCGTTCCAGTCCTTCGTATTAATCGACCTTTGAGGTGCTGTTGGTACCTCGACAAAATGTTGCGCGTGAACAAGCTGGGTCAATCGCAGTCTGTTCTGCATCGAATTTTTATTTGCCGGGGCGCCATTGGCGCGTCGCTACCGTGAGATAGCCGTCCTCCATGTTTGGTTCCAACGACGACAAGAAGACCCCAGCTGCGGCTGGCGAAAAGAAAAGCCTGTTCGGATGGCTGCGTAAAAAACCGCAGGAACCCGTCGTCGAACAGCCACAGCCACTTCCTGAGCCGACTCCCGCGCCGGTAATAGATGCAGAGCCAGCGCCCGTTGTGTTGCCAATCGCCGAGCCGGTGCTGCAGCCGGTAGCCGAGCCTGAACCTGAAATCGTGGCCGAACTGCCGCTGACCCCGGCCGCTGAGCCTTGGCTGACGTTGCCGGTGGCGGAAGAGCCGGTGGCGCTGGTCGAAGAGCAGGCGCCGCATGTGACGCCGCCGATTCCTGCGCAGGCTGTTTTGGCGCCGGAGCCGATTCACGCGCCAGTGGTTGAACCGGTTGTTGCGCCAGTCGTTGAAGTTGCGCCTGAGCCGGCGGTCCCTGCATTCGTTTCTCCGCCCGTTGCGCCGATTGTTCAAGCGCCAGAGCCTGCACCTGCACCTGCACCTGCACCTGTTATTACCCCGGTTGTCGCCGCCCCCGTCGAAGCCCCGGTAGAACCGGTACGCACCGAAGAAACCAAAGCCGGTTTCTTCGCCCGCCTCAAGCAAGGCCTGTCCAAGACCAGCGCCAGCATCGGCGAAGGCATGGCCAGCCTGTTTCTGGGCAAGAAAGCCATCGATGACGAATTGCTCGATGACCTCGAAACCCGCCTGCTGACCGCCGACGTCGGCGTCGAAGCCACGTCGGTGATCATTCAGCGCCTGACCCAGAAGGTCGCGCGCAAAGAGCTGGCCGATTCCGATGCACTGTACAAATCCCTGCAAGCCGAGCTGGCGGCGATGCTCAAGCCCGTCGAGCAGCCGCTGAAAATCTCCTCGCAGAACAAGCCGTTCGTGATTCTGGTGGTTGGCGTCAACGGCGCCGGCAAGACCACCACCATCGGCAAGCTGGCGAAGAAGCTGCAGCTGGAAGGCAAGAAAGTCATGCTCGCTGCCGGCGACACTTTCCGCGCCGCAGCGGTCGAGCAATTGCAGGTCTGGGGTGAGCGCAACAAGATTCCGGTCATTGCCCAGCACACTGGTGCCGACTCGGCTTCGGTAATCTTCGACGCTGTGCAGGCCGCCAAGGCCCGTGGCATCGATGTACTGATCGCCGATACCGCCGGCCGCCTGCACACCAAAGACAACCTGATGGAAGAGCTGAAAAAGGTTCGCCGGGTCATCAGCAAACTCGATGCCGACGCGCCGCACGAAGTGCTGCTGGTGCTCGATGCCGGCACCGGCCAGAACGCCATCAACCAGGCGAAGCAATTCAACCAGACCGTCGAACTGACCGGTCTGGCGCTGACCAAGCTCGATGGCACCGCCAAGGGCGGGGTGATTTTCGCCCTGGCCAAGCAGTTCGGTCTGCCGATCCGCTACATCGGCGTCGGCGAAGGCATCGACGATTTGCGCACCTTTGAAGCAGAACCCTTTGTCCAGGCACTATTTGCCGAGCGGGAGCGTTCATGATTCGTTTCGAACAGGTCGGTAAACGCTACCCGAACGGTCACGTCGGCTTGCATGAGCTGAGCTTTCGAGTCCGTCGGGGCGAGTTTTTGTTTGTCACCGGCCATTCTGGCGCCGGTAAAAGCACCCTGTTGCGCCTGCTGCTGGCGATGGAGCGTCCAACCACCGGCAAATTGCTGCTGGCCGGGCAGGATCTGAGCACCATCAGCAACGCACAGATTCCATTTCTGCGTCGGCAGATCGGCGTGGTGTTCCAGAACCATCAGCTGCTGTTCGATCGCACAGTGTTTAACAACGTCGCGCTGCCGTTGCAGATTCTTGGCCTGTCCAAGGCTGAAATCGCCAAGCGCGTGGATTCGGCGCTGGAGCGCGTGGCGCTCTCGGACAAGACCGATTTGTACCCTGGCGACCTGTCCACCGGTCAGCAACAGCGTGTCGGCATTGCCCGCGCCATCGTTCACCGCCCGGCCCTGCTGCTGGCGGACGAACCGACCGGTAACCTCGACCCGCGTCTGGCGGCAGAAATCATGGGCGTGTTCGAAGACATCAACCGTCTGGGCACCAGCGTGTTGATCGCCAGTCACGACCTGGCACTGATCGCCCGCATGCGCCACCGCATGCTGACCCTGCAACGTGGCCGACTGATCGGCGACGGGGAGGCCGGGGTATGAGTGCAACTCGCAGTCCAAAAGTGTCCGAGCGTGTGGCGCCGAAAGCCGCCGACCCGCAACCGACCAAGAAAAAACGCGACGACGATGACGGGCCGGACTTCGCCACGCTGTTCCGCGCCTGGATCGAAAGTCATCGCGCCAGCTTGCTGGACAGCTTGCGTCGTTTGGGCAAACAGCCCATCGGCAGTTTTTTCACCTGCATGGTGATGGCAGTAGCGCTGAGCTTGCCCATGGGGCTGTCACTTTTGCTAAGTAATGTCGAACGCCTGGGCGGTTCCTGGCAGCGAGCGGCGCAGATTTCCCTGTATCTGGAAATCGAGGCAAGCCCTGCGCAAGGCGAAGCGTTGCGCGAGCAGATCAAAGGCATGCCTGGCGTGGCCGAGGCTGAATACGTTGGTCGGGATCAGGCGCTGGAAGAGTTCCAGCAACAGTCCGGCCTGGGTGAAGCGCTCAAGGAACTGCCGGAAAATCCGCTGCCCGGCGTGGTCCTGGTGACACCGAACGAAGTCGACAAGCCTGCGCTTGAAGCATTAAGACAAAAACTTTCCGAGCTGCCGAAGGTACAACAGGCGCAGCTTGATCTAGTCTGGGTCGAGCGTCTGGCAGCCATCCTCAAGCTGGGTGATCGTTTTGTCTTCGGTCTGACCGTGCTTCTGGTTTCTGCATTACTTTTGGTGATAGGCAATACCATTCGTCTTCATATTGAAAACCGCCGCACCGAGATAGAAGTGATTAAACTGGTCGGCGGCACTGACAGTTATGTGCGCAGGCCCTTTCTGTACATGGGCGCGCTGTATGGCTTCGGTGCGGGGATTCTTTCCTGGGGTGTGCTTGCGTTCGGCCTCAACTGGCTGAACGACGCGGTGGTTGGTCTGGCCGGTTTATACGGCAGTGATTTTGCGCTGGCTGGAGTGCCAGTTGCCGACGGTCTGTCTCTCTTGCTTGGCGCGGTGCTGTTGGGGTATATCGGTGCATGGATTGCAGTCGCACGCCACCTGAGGGAGCTTGCGCCTAAGTAGTATCATTTTGCTCGTATTGACCTTTCAGCGTTTTTGGGAACTTGTCTTTCGGTTTCCGGTCAATTTTCGCAGTGCTGAACTGCACGAGTTTGTAAGTGGGAGGTTTTTTCGTATGACCAATTCTTTGCAACCTGCATATGCTCTGGTCCCGGGTGCGAACCTGGAGGCCTATGTGCACACCGTCAACAGCATTCCATTGCTGACGCCGGAGCAGGAGCGTGAACTGGCCGAGAGTCTCTATTATGAGCAGGATTTGGGGGCGGCTCGGCAGATGGTGCTCGCCCACCTGCGTTTTGTCGTACATATCGCCCGTAGCTATTCCGGCTACGGTCTGGCTCAGGCTGACCTGATCCAGGAAGGCAACGTCGGCCTGATGAAGGCTGTGAAGCGTTTCAACCCGGAAATGGGCGTACGCCTGGTGTCCTTTGCGGTGCACTGGATCAAGGCTGAGATTCACGAGTTCATCCTGCGCAACTGGCGCATCGTGAAAGTTGCAACCACCAAGGCCCAGCGCAAGTTGTTCTTCAACCTGCGCAGCCAGAAAAAGCGTCTGGCGTGGCTGAACAACGAGGAAGTCCACCGTGTGGCGGAAAGCCTCGGCGTAGAGCCTCGGGAAGTGCGTGAGATGGAAAGTCGCCTGACCGGCCATGACATGGCTTTCGATCCGGCGGCAGAAGCTGACGATGACAGTGCTTTCCAGTCGCCGGCCAACTATCTGGAAGACCACCGGTACGACCCGGCCCGTCAACTGGAAGATGCCGACTGGAGCGACAACTCCAACCACAACCTGCACGAAGCGCTGGAAGTGCTGGACGACCGCAGCCGTGACATCCTTTATCAGCGCTGGTTGGCTGAAGAGAAAGCCACGCTGCACGACCTGGCGCAGAAGTACAACGTGTCGGCCGAGCGTATTCGTCAGCTTGAGAAGAGCGCGATGAACAAGCTCAAGTTGTCGATCGCCGCATAACCGGCAAAGCAGCAAAAAAAAACGCCCCGATCATCGATCGGGGCGTTTTTGTTTGTGTACGAAACTTGGGTTCAGCGATGCTTTTTGTAGGAGCCGGCTTGCTGGCGATCCAGGCGGCACGGTGTATCAGACAAATCGAAATCGCTGGCAAGCCAGCTCCTACAGGGCGGCGATGTTATTGCGCCCAAGGCGCCCGGCGCGAATCGTTAAGGCCAACCAGATAACTGTCACCACCCAACTGACTCATCTGCCGCCGTATCCAGCCCGCGCGCCGGGCCACGTAATTGGTCGGATGGCTCGCGCTCCACACTCGCGGGTTAGGCAGCACCGCTGCCAGCAAGCTGGCCTGTTGCCGAGACAATGACCTGGCGCCAACGCCGAAGTGATGCCGCGCTGCGGCTTCGGCGCCAAACACGCCGTCATCCCACTCGACACTGTTGAGGTACACCTCAAGAATTCGCTGCTTGGGCCAGAAGACTTCGATCAAAGCGGTAAACCAGGCTTCCAGACCCTTGCGAATCCAGCTACGGCCGGACCACAGGAAAAGGTTCTTCGAGACTTGCTGGCTCAGGGTGCTTGCACCGCGGATGGTGCCGCCGAGCTCATTGTGGGCCAGGGCTTTCTGGATCGCGCCGAAGTCAAAGCCCCAATGCTCGGGAAATTTCTGGTCTTCACCGGCAATCACCGCGACTTTCAAGTCGTCGGAGATTTCATCCCATGGCTTCCATGTGCGTTGCAGGTCAATAGGCTCGCCGTCGATCCAGGATTCGATCTTGCGCTCGACCATCAGCGTTGTCCCGGGAGGCGGCACCACGCGAAAAATCAGCACCAGCAATACGCTGCCGCCCATGAACCAGAGCACGGCCTTGGTGAAACGACGGAAATAGATACGCAGCATAGAGATGGCTTGGCCGAACCCATTGAGCGGGCCATTATACAGACCCTGTTGATCGAGTCTGACTGGAGTTCTTCATGCTGCGTGGCTTTTTGATGCTGGCCGCTTTTTTCGGTTTCACCGGTGTCGGTCTTGGCGCATTCGCCGCCCATGGCCTGAAAAACCGTTTGAGCGCTGAATACCTGACGATTTTCCATACCGGCGTCACCTATCAGCTGGTGCACACCCTGGCGTTGTTTGGCGTGGCGCTGCTGGCCACACAGATTCCGGGTCGGCTGGTCACATGGGCCGGCGCATCCTTTGCCATTGGCATTTTGCTGTTTTCCGGCAGCCTCTATGTATTGACGCTGACCGGTGTCAGCAAGCTAGGCATCATCACGCCATTCGGCGGCCTTGCATTCCTGATTGGCTGGTTCTGCCTCGGCCTCGCCGCCTGGCGCCTGACCTGATCTGTAGGAGCCGGCTTGCTGGCGATACAGGCGCCGCGGTGATATAGACCTGCCGAGTTGCCTGCATCGCCAGCAAGCCGGCTTCTACAAGAGCATCGTGCGTCCGACCATTACAAGACGAATGGCTTGGGTCGGCCTGACTGATCGGGCTAGAATGCCAGCCCCTAAAAATGATGGCGGCATCCGGCATGCGCATTCAGTTGAACGGCGAATCCTTTGAACTGCCCGACGGTGAAACCGTTGCGGCCCTGCTGACCCGTCTGGACTTGACCGGACGCCGGGTGGCGGTCGAGCTCAATCTGGATATCGTTCCGCGCAGTCAGCATGCAGACACCACGCTCAACGACGGCGACAACGTGGAAGTCGTGCACGCCATCGGCGGCGGCTAGCCGTTTGGCCCGTATGGGCCGAGAATTCTGCAAGACCCTCACCCCTACAGAGGATTTCCCATGAGCATCGTTCGTAGCGACAAGCCTTTCGTCCTGGCCGGTCGTACTTACCAGTCGCGTTTGCTGGTCGGTACCGGCAAGTACCGTGACATGGAAGAAACCCGTCTGGCCATCGAGGCCTCGGGTGCCGAGATCGTCACCTTCGCCGTGCGTCGCACCAACCTTGGCCAGATCGAGGGCGAGCCGAACCTGCTCGAAGTGCTGTCGCCGGATCGCTACACCTTCCTGCCGAACACCGCCGGTTGCTACGACGCTATCGAAGCCGTGCGCACCTGCCGCCTCGCTCGTGAGCTGCTCGATGGCCACAACCTGGTGAAGCTGGAAGTGCTGGCTGACCAGAAAACCCTGTTCCCCAACGTGATCGAAACCCTCAAGGCCGCTGAAACGCTGGTCAAGGAAGGCTTCGACGTGATGGTTTACACCAGTGATGATCCGATTATCGCTCGTCAATTGGCGGAAATCGGCTGCATCGCGGTGATGCCGCTGGCCGGTCTGATCGGTTCGGGCCTGGGAATCTGCAACCCGTACAACCTACAGATCATCCTTGAAGAAGCCAAGATCCCGGTGCTGGTGGATGCCGGTGTCGGTACCGCTTCCGACGCTACCATTGCCATGGAACTGGGCTGTGACGCGGTGCTGATGAACTCGGCAATCGCCCACGCCCAGCAGCCGATCATGATGGCCGAAGCCATGAAACACGCGATCGTCGCGGGCCGCCTGGCCTACCTCGCCGGCCGCATGCCGAAAAAACTCTATGCCAGCGCCTCTTCGCCGCTGGATGGTCTGATCAAGTAAGAGCCATTGATGACTGAATCGAACGACACGCCAATCCAGACGGAAGAAGGCGACGAGCGCCAACACCGCCGCATCAAGAGTTTCGTGATGCGCGCCGGGCGCATGACCGAAGGCCAGCAAAAAGGCCTGGAGCAGGGTACGCCGCTGTTCGTGCTGCCATTGGCCGACGCGCCGGTGGACTTCGACCAGGTGTTCGGTCGCTCGGCACCGCGCTCGCTGGAAATCGGTTTCGGCATGGGCCATTCGCTGCTGGAAATGGCCGCCGCTTCGCCGGAGCAGGATTTCATTGGCGTGGAAGTGCACCGTCCGGGCGTGGGTGCGTTGCTCAATGGCGTGCTGACTCAGGGCCTGACCAACCTGCGGGTCTACGATTGCGACGCGATTGAAGTGCTTAACCGCTGCATCGCCGACAACAGCCTGGATCGCCTGATGCTGTTTTTCCCGGACCCGTGGCACAAGAGCCGTCACCACAAGCGTCGTATCGTTCAGGCATCGTTCGCTGAGCTGGTGCGTAGCAAGTTGAAGGTTGGCGGCATTCTGCACATGGCCACCGACTGGGAGCCGTATGCCGAATACATGCTGGAAGTGATGAGCGTTGCGCCGGGTTATCGCAACCTGGCTGAAGACGGCAAGTGCGTACCACGCCCGGCCGAGCGGCCGATCACCAAGTTCGAACGCCGTGGCGAACGACTTGGGCATGGCGTGTGGGATTTGAAGTTCGAAAAACAGTCCTAAGCGTCACGATCCAAACCTGTAGGAGCCGGCTTGCTGGCGATGGGTGTCAGACACATCAATGTCCACTGACACACCATCGCC